>JAPPLB010000156.1 GCA_028819575.1 Bryobacterales bacterium
CGCGCCATCAGCCCCGAACGGTTGCGAGAGATCATCCGGGAGGCATATGGCCTCTAGCCTGCATATCTCACCACGTGGCGAGGCGAAGTGGGTGAGAGGGCCGTCAGGACAAGGCGCGAGCCGGGCAGAGGAAAAAGGCGCAAGCAACATGGCCTTTAAGGTTTTTCACGAATCACAGCCTTTACGGTTCACCGGCCGTCAGACATTTCTTCTGGAGCGAACCAGGCCCCCGTCCATGGTTTTCACGAATCACGAGACACGAAACACGAATCACGGCCTTTCAGGCGCAAGTCTCGCAGAGACAAGCCCGAATTCCGGGGTTTTCACGAAACACGAAACACGAATCACGGATTTTTTTCGAAACACGAATCACGAGACACGGCTTTTTATCAAGACACGAGACAGGAGGTACGGATTTTATGAGATACGAGGATTTGCCGCGGGACGAGAAGAACGGGGCGGTGCTGCCCGAGCAGGTGGAGTTTCCGATCGGATTCCGGCTGTTGAGGCCGGTCTCGAAGGACGGTGTGCACTGCGCCGAGATCGAGATGCGGGAGCCGACGGTGCTGGATCTCGAGACGGCGCATCGCGAGAAGAGCGACATGGGGCGGACGGTCGCGCTGCTGTCGAACCTGCTGGAGTTGACTCCGGACGAGGTGCGGCGGCTGGGCACGCGGGACTTTTCGCGGCTGGGCGAGGTGGTGGCGGCTTTTTTGTGACGCCGCCGGCGGCCTGGCGGCCGGCGATCGTCGATCTCGCCTGGGTCTTCCACTGGGCGCTCGAGGATATCGAGAGGATGCCGCTCGGGAAGCTGCGGGCCTACCACGCGCTGGCGGTGGAGAGGGCGAAGGCGTCAGTTGTTCGATGAGAACGTCTTCACGACGATGCCGTAGAGCACGAGCGCCGAGAGGATCAACAACGCGGCGATGAACGACGTCCCCACGAACATCAAGATGAAGGTCAACGCTATATCCATGAAATGCGACGAAGAGTCGTGCACAAACCAGATAGCGGCTGCGAGGCCGAGCAGGCCACTCAACCCCAGCACGGAGCGTTCGGAAGGTAACCGCGGCACGCGGGTAGTCTAGCATGGCCGGACGGAAGCGGATGCCGATCAGCGAACTGCGGGCCTGCCGCGCGCTGGCGGTGGAGAGGGCGAAGGCGTCAGTTGTCCGATGAGAGCAGCCGCATGAAGATGTCGTAGAACATGAGCGCCAAGAAGATGAACACCGCAGCGATGCACGACACCCCCACGAATATGATGATGGCGGACAACGCCATATCCATGAAATGCGACGGAGACGAGTTGTACAAGAACAAGATAGCGGCTGCGAGGCCGAGCAGGCCACTCGGCCACAGCATGAGGCGTTTGAAAAGAAACCGCGTCACGCGGGGAGTCTAGCATGGCCGAGTTGAAGACAGCAATCACGATCGAGGCGCGGGAAGAGTTCTGTCGTCTGGCGGAGAAGATCGACGGCGCGGCGACGCGGCTGAGCAGGCGGCTCCCCGAGGCGCGGCGCAAGCTGGCGGTCGACAACGCGCGGGCCGGCAGGGCCGGACGGTTGGCGCTCGGAGCGCCGCCGTTGGCAGGAGGGATATCGCGCCTCGGGGCATTGATCCGAGGCGGGGCCGCGGGGCCGATGGAAGCCGCGGCGGAGGTCGCGCGGTCACGCGGGCGGCTGGCGGCGCTCGGCATGAGCGAGGCGGGCATCGACGAGGTCGAGCGGACCGGCCGGGCGCTCAGCCGGCAGTACGCCGGGATCGAAACGGCGGGATTCCTGGGCTCGGCGTACGACGTGCGGTCGGCGATGGGAGAGCTGAGCGAGACGGATGTCGCGCCGGTGGCCGGGATCGCGGCTGAACTGGGACGAGCGGCCGGCGCGGCGCCGGAGGAGATGACGAGCGCCGTAAGCGGCGCTTACGGAGTTTTCAAGGAGCCCTTGTACGGCGGTCTCGAAGACGTCGCGTTCGTCGAGAGGTTCGGCGCGCAGTTGTCGAAGGCCATGGAGATGTTCCGTAAGACCGGCGGGCAAATGGAGCAGGGCATCGAGTCGATGGGAGCCGGGCTGTCGCTGAGCGGCATCACGATGCCGGAGCAGTTGGCGGCGCTCGGCAAGCTGCAGGACTCGATGGACGCCGGCGAGGCGGGCGCAGCGCTGCGGTCGATGCGCCAGGGCGCGGTCGAGGCGCACGAAGCCTTCCGCGAGGCCGGGCTCGATATCGCCGTGATCGATGAGGCGGCGGGCAATCTGCGGCCGATCGCGTCGGTGCTCGACGGCATGGAGCGCGTTTTCGGCGAGGTGCTGGATGACAGCGCGGCGGCGCGGATCAAGCAGGCGTTCGGCCGTGACGAGGCCTTGCGGGTGTTCGAGGCGATGTGGGCCGGCGGGAAGGAGCTGCGGGCCGCGGCGCGCGAGCTGGAGGCGGCCACCATGGCCGACGCGCGGCGGCGGGCGCGGGCGCGGGACGACAACCTGGGCGGGGCGCTCGATCGGATCCGGCGGCGAAGGACGGAACTCGCTGAGCGGCTCGCTGCGGCGCTCGAGCCGGCGCTTCGCAGGCTGGAGCCTCATCTGGACCGGGCGATCGGCTGGCTGGAGACCGCCTCGGAGCGCTGGCCGGACATGACCGCGGGAATCACGACGCTGGTCGGAGCCATCGGGCTGCTCGCCGCGCCGGCGGCGAACCTGGTGGCCGTCTTCGACGTGCTGATGCGGGCGCTGCGGCAGTTGGGGCGCCGGTCGCTTCAGACGGCGGGGGAGCTGCAGGGCGCGGGCGGCGGCGGCCCGGTTGCGCGCCGCGGCCGGATCCGGGGCCTCGGCCGCAAGGTGGCCGACAGGGCCAAAGACCTGCCGTCCGGGATCAAAGGTCTCGGCGGCGGGCTGATGGGGCGAGTCGGCGAGCTGGGCAAGGGTCTGGCGGGGCGTATCGGCGAAATCGTCAAGGGCGTTCCGGGGCTTCTGCGCGGCAAGGGCCTGGCCGGCCGGGCGCTGGGTCTGCTCAAGGGCAAGGCCGGGTTGCTGGGCGCGGGGATCGGGGCGCTGTCGATCGGCTCGACGCTGCTCGACGACAAACTGAGCGGACGCGAGAAAGCCGCGGAGATCACCGAGGACGCCGGGGGCATCGGCGGCGCGCTGGCCGGCGGGGCGCTCGGAGCGGCGATCGGCACGGCCGTGCTGCCCGGTATCGGGACGGCGGTCGGAGGGATCGTGGGCAGCATCGCGGGAGGCCTGGGCGGCGGCGCGCTGGGCGCGAAGCTCGGAAGCCTGTTCCGCGGCGAGTCAGAGGAGGAAGTTCCTGTCGGGCAACGTTCGCTGGCGAAGGCGATCGGGACCGCCGCGGCGGGGCTCGCTCTGACCCTGCCGGCAGCCGCGGGAACATCCGGGGCTCCCCTCGAGCCGGCTCCGGTCGTGGCTCCAGCCACTACAGAGGTGGGAGCGCCGCCGCTGAGCGGCCTGACCTTGCCGCCGTACGCGGCGTCGGCGGGCGCAATGCCGGGCGCATCGATCGATCAGGGTATCCATATCCAGCAGTTGACCATCCAGCAGCAGCCCGGCGAGGATGCCGGGGAACTGGCCGAGCGCGTGATCCGCGAGATCGAACACCGCCGCCAGGTGAGAAGCAGAGCGGCGCTGTACGACGATCTATGAGGAGCAGGGGAATCGATGCATCCTGGGAGCGCGCGGGCGCCCTTTGGGAGCCTGCCCGCATCATGCCATGACTGACGACATCCGCATCCTGGGTCCCGACGGACGTCCCGTCCGCAAGCGCGAGCTGACCCGCGAAGCGGGCCGGCCGGCGCTGACCGGCGTGCGGCAGGTTTCGCGGCGCGGGACGATCGCCGCCGGGCTGACGCCGCAACGGCTGGCGGCGATCCTGCGCGCGGCGGCCGAGGGCGATCACCAGAACGGCGGCTACCTGACGCTGGCCGAGGAGATGGAGGAGCGCGACCCGCACTACGCGGCGGTGCTGGGGGTGCGCAAGCGGGCCGTGTCGGGACTCGATCCGGCGGTCGAGGCGGCGACGGATGATGCCCGCGACGTCGAGCTGGCCGACGCCGTGCGCGAGCTGGTCCGCAAGCCGGAGTTCGCCGGGCTGCTCGAGGACTGCCTCGACGCGCTGGGCAAGGGCTTTGCGGCGGTCGAGATCATCTGGGACCGCTCAGGGCCGCTGTGGTCACCCGCGCGCTACGAGTGGCGCGACCCGCGCTTCTTCGTGTTCGACCGCGCCGACGGACGCACCCTGCGGCTGCTCGACGAAGCCGACAGCTACCGCGGCATCGAGCTGGCGCCCTACAAGTGGATCGTGCACGCGCCGCGGCTGAAAGCGGGCATTCCGATCCGGGGCGGTCTGGCGCGGCTGGCGGCGGCCGCCTGCATGGTGAAGGCCTACACCGTCACCGACTGGACGGCCTTCGCCGAGGTCTTCGGAATGCCGCTGCGGCTGGGGCGCTACGGCGAGCAGGCCGGCGAGGACGACATCCGCAAGCTCATCACGGCGGTCGCCAACCTGGGAACGGACGCGGCGGCGGCGATCCCTGACTCGATGCGGATCGAGTTCATCGAGGCCGGCAACCGGCAGGGCGGCGCGGAGCTGTTCCAGCGGCTGGCGGAGTATCTCGACAAGCAGGTCTCGAAGGCCGTGCTGGGGCAGACGATGACGACCGACGACGGCAGCTCGCACAGCCAGGCCAAGGTGCACGACGAGGTGCGCGGCGACATCCTGCGCTCCGACGCGCGGCAGCTCGAGAACACCCTGAACCGCGACCTGGTGCGGCCGTTCATCGACCTCAACCTCGGCCGCCGGGAGCACTACCCCCGGCTGATGCTGCCCGTCGAGAAGCCGCAGGACATCAAGCTGCTGTCGGAGACCCTCGCGAAGCTGGTCCCGCTGGGGCTCAAGGTCGAGGCGTCGGTGATCCGCGACAAGCTGGGCCTGCCCGATCCCGAGAACGGCGCCGAGATCCTGACCGCGCCCGCCCGCCGACCCGAACTCGATTCCCATACTCGATGAGTCGGCGATAGAACGGCAAGTCACCCCGGCCGGCGGCGGTAATCCCGGCGGTGCGTTCCGGGGCCGCGATGGCGCCACCCGCTATATCGAACAGTACGACGGCCCGCCCCGGGCATGCCCGCAAGCCGTTGCGAATCGCATCTGCCGCGAGCTGGGGTTCGAAGCGCCCAACTCCGCCCTGCTCCGCCACGGCAATGGCAAGCTGTCATTCACCGCCGGTTCGACGTTTCTCGTGACGAGAATCGAGCGCAGCAGCGGCGGTGGCGCCAACATCAGGATGAGAGAGATCGCCCCCGGCGCTTAGCAGTCCGTGTCAAAAGTCCCGTGGAAGGCGCGGCGGGCTCCTGCGGTTGTTCGGCGCGGAGTGAGGAGGATGGCGATCCGGGTGATCTCCTCCTCGCGAAGGAAAAGCGAACGACAAAGCCGACGGCCTTAGGCGGTCGCCTCCGTGTTCACGCCAGTCAGCAAGATCGGAACCGCCGTTGGAACAAAAAAATGTCCGTCGCCCGAAGGGTTACGCGCCGCTTCCGGCCAACGGCACAGAGGGTGCAGCGCCATGTTCCTCGAACGACCAGGCGTTACTCCATCGGCCCCCGGCGCGTAACGCCGCCCGCGTGACTTTTGACACATGGATACTGTTAACCTGCCTTTCTCACCACGAGGCGATGTGAAGTGCGTGAGAGGGCCGCCAGGACGAGGCGCAAGCCGGGCGGAGGAAAAAGGCGCGAGCCGGGCGGAGGAAAAAGGCGCAGGCAACATGGCCTTTAAGGTTTTTTCACGAATCACGAGACACGAATCACGACCTTTTAATCGTGTGCTTCGGCCGTCGGGTGGTGAGAAATGCAGGTTGGAATCGCACCGGGACGGGCTGGAAACCGTCGCCGCTGGATCAGGCTTTCAACGCACGGGCCGAAAAGACCTTCCGCGAGATGGACGAGGCCGAAAAACGCGGCGATCTCGTCCCGGCGAGCCCAGCGGGCGAAATCGTCACTGCGTGCCAGATGGCACGCGCGGGGAACTCCCGAATCAAGTGTCAAACGGCCACACTCCGCGCAGGTCGCGCCGCGCAAGTCGAGAAATCAAAAAAAGGGCCACGAGACGCCAAGTTATTAACTCTGAGATCGTTATGACTAGAGAAAAGGTCCCGCTTCAAGCGTCAACGCTCACCCGGCAGGCAGCTGGCCCCAGACGATCAGCAACGGTTGATCGATGTGACGCACGAGCGCTTTGAGAAAGTCGATCACCTCGGCTTGGCGGATCACACCGGGATCGAGCCGGAAGTAGAAGTGGCGCAGCGTCAGCCCGGCCGACATCGAGAGCTTGTCCCAGTTGAAGTTGAACTTCAGCTCCGGCGTCTTCCCGCGCGGTGCCCAACTGCGGCAGCGATGCGGCTTCTGACTCAATCCGCTTTCGTCGATGAAGAGAAGCGTGCGGCCTTCGGTGCGGGCTTTTTGTTAACGCCGGGCCAGGTCTTGCGCTTCCAAGTGCGGATCGCTTCTTCGTTGCGCTCACGCGCTCGGCTGACCGGGCGTTGGGGGCTCCAGCCCAGCCCCCGCAGGACTTTCCAGACGTGACCTTCGTGGTAGTCAACCCCGAACTCGTCTCCGATCAGGCGAGCCACCCGCGGGCAACTCCACAGCGGCGTCGGGAAGCCGTGCGCCTCGGGACCTTCCAGTAACAGCGTTACCAGCCGTTCCCGTTGCGCGGCGTTCAACAGCGGCTTGCGCCCGGCACGACGAAGCGCGGCCGCGCCTTGTCGCTGGTATTGCCGCCGCCACTCACTGACGGTTTGCCGGGACACCTTGAGCCGCCGGGCCGTTTCCGACTGATTCAGGCCTTGGTCGAGCAGCCGCATGGCCTCAAAACGGCGCTTCTCCAGCGCCAGAAAATCCCGCTTCACACCTTTGGGGTTGCCCATACCTATTAGATGCTACAAACTACCAAAAGATGTCATAGTATTTTGCGGGACTCAATGGTCTAATGTTTGTGATTTTCGTGAGCGCATAAGCCCACTGCCTGCCGCTGGGCATTACCGCAGGATTGGCCTGATTCGTCGCGACGTACCCAAGCAGGTTCCTCGGGCAGCAGGCAAGATCAAACCCGGCGGAAAGGCTAATGATGACCAACGCCGCGGTCGCTGGAATCGCCGCGGCAGACCTGATTAGCGCCCCGCTTCCTGGTGGCGAAGCCGGTCAGCAACAGATCGCAGCATTGCCGGAGGGCGAATAGACAAGGCCACGGGATTTTGAGAATCAATGAACGCCTTCACACACTGTTGCGCCGGATGAGTCCCATGCTGAACTTCCGAGAATGTTGGCTGCCAGCCTATTGCCTGCTCGGGGATCAAATCCCCTGGTCCTGCTCCCGATAGAGCCAACACCCCACAAGCCCGGCCACGATCATTTCTACCAAGCCCCAAATGATCACGGTGATCAACGCGCTGAATGGCCACATATCCATCGCGATCTGGCCTATGGTCGGCAGGGCGTAGGCGAGAAACCACACGGTCGTTCCGGAGCACATTGCCGTCTTCGGGCCGGCGCCGTAGCGCGGACGGACCGCCGCGTAGAGCCAGACCAGGGCTATGCCGGTCAAAAACCCCATGATGTTAAACACCGCGATCTGGCCGCCGCTGAACTCGCCTGTCATGCCGAGGGCTTGCATAGAGGTCGACCAAGTGTCCTTCAGCACCCCTTCATGAAGGGCCCCCTGTGACATATTGATGATTAGTCCTGCAACAAGACCGCCCAGGACGATTCTTTTCCAGTTCATACTTCCTCCTGCTCTTCTGGCCGCATGATTCTAGCACTGCCTCATCGTGGACACGGGGAGTACGTCGCGAAGATTCTCCTACGGTTCCATCTCCCGCTCGCGGCCGAACCCTCCACCGCCGGGGGTTTTTATGGTCAGACGGTCTCCTGTACCGGCGCTGAAGTGGCCCTTGGCGGGCAGGGGGTTTCCGTTAAGTAGGTTCTGGCCGGGTTGGCCTGGTTGACCTCGTTGGGAGCCGTAGGGACGAGTTTGACGGCGGTCGGAGAGGAGTGCGAAGTCGGTCTCGGTGAGGAACTCGAACTCGCGGATGACTCCGTCACCGCCTCGATATTTGCCCTCGCCTCCTGAGCCGCGGCGGACGGCATAGCGCCTCATGAGTAGGGGGTAGAGATGCTCCAAGGCCTCGACCGGAGTGTTGAGGCTGTTGGTCATGTGGTTCTGTACCGCATCCATGCCGTCGGCTGTCGGGCGTGCGCCCATTCCTCCGGCGATGGTTTCGTAGTAAGCGAAGGGAAGTCCGGTCAAGGGGTCGATGCCGCCCAGGGAGAGATTGTTCATCGTCCCGGCGCTGGCGGCGGGAATCTTCTCCGGGAGAGCCTTCTGTAGAGCTCCGAGCAGGGTGTCGGTGATGCGCTGGGATGTCTCGACATTGCCTGCTGCGACGCTGGCGGGCGGTTGGGCGTCGAGGACGCTGCCGGGTTTGGTGAGCACTTCGATGGGACGCAGCAGGCCGGCGTTGAACGGTGCGTCGTCGTCGATGAGGCACCGGAAGCAGTACATCGTGGCGGCGACGGTGATGGAGAGATTGGCGTTGACGCCGCCGCGCTGTTGCTGGGCGGAGCCGCTGTAGTCGACGAGCGCCCGGTCGCCGCAGATGGTAAGACGGCAGTGGATACGGACGGGTGGAGATCCGAAGCCGTCGTCGTCCAGAAAGTCTTCGAAGTCGTATTCGCCGTTAGGAATTCCTTGGAGGCGGACGCGCATCATGCGTTCGGTGTAGTCCTTGAGGGCGTCCATCTGTCGGGAGATGCGCCCGTGGCCGTATTTTTCCGTTGCGGCGAGTAGGCGGCGTTCGCCGATGCGGTGAGAGGCGACCTGGGCGGCGAGGTCGCCCCGGCGTTCCTCCGGCGTGCGGACGTTGGCGAGGATCAGGTCGAGGGTTTCGTTTTGTATCTCGCCATGCCGGAAAAGCTTGACCGGCGGTATCCGAAGGCCTTCCTGGTAGATCTCGCGGGCAAGGGGCATCGAGCCGGGAGACATGCCGCCGACGTCGGCATGGTGGGCGCGGGTGGCGAGGTAGTAGGCGGGTTCAGGGTCGTCGGCGGTGAAGACTGCAGATACGGAAGTGATGTCAGGCAGGTGCGTGCCGCCCCGGAAGGGGTCGTTGAGAATGACGATGTCTCCGGGGTCGATCGTATGGGAACGCAGAGCTTCGGCGACCGAGAAGGGCATGGCGCCGAGATGGACCGGCATGTGATCGCCCATGGCGATGGTTTCGGCGTGCCGGTCGTAGACGGCGCAGGAGAAGTCCAGCCGCTCCTTGATGTTGGCCGAAAAGGCGGTGCGCCGAAGGACGATGCCCATTTCGTCGGCGATGGAGAGAAAGATGTTCCGAAAAACTTCGAGTTCAAGGTTGAGTCCGCTCATGGGGTGTGGGTCACGGTTTGGTCAGGATCAGGTTGCCGACGGCGTCGCCACGAGAGGCCCACCCGGGCGGGATGTAGACGCTCGAGAAGGTCTCGGCCTGGGTGGGTGCATCCAGATCGATCTTGTCACGCGGAGCGACAGCTCGGATGCGGGCGGTGACGGCTTCGACAGCGAGGCCGGAATGATCGTAGCCGTAGCGTTTACGGTGGGCGTCGTGGAAGCGGTCACGATCGGCGGCGGGGACGGTGATTTCGAAGGACTGACCTTCGTAGCGCAGATCGACCTGGCGTTCGAAGTGCACTTGAGGGTGACCTTCAGCGGCGAACTCGCGGGACGCGCGGGCTTCGAGTTCGGTGAAAACCTCGTTGACATTGCGGCCGAGGGTGGACTGAGAGAAGTCGCGCACGCAATCGGCGGAGAGCATGCCCAAGGCGGACAGCACGCCGGCATGCTGAGGCACGATAACTGTTTTCATCTCGAGGCGGGCGGCAAGCTCGCAAGCATGCTGCGGTCCGGCGCCGCCGAAGCTGAGCAGGGCGAAGTCACGGGGGTCGTAACCGCGCTCGACCGAGATGGCGCGGATGGCACGCTCCATGTTGGAGTTGGCGACCTGAATGATGGCCTTTGCGAGTGAGTCAGGAGAAGTGCCGACGGATTCGGCGAAGCTCGTCATGTGCCTGCGGGTGCGTTCGATGTCCAACGGCATGCGGCCGCCGAGGAACTGTTCCGGGTTGAGACGGCCAAGCATGAGGTTGGCGTCGGTGACAGTGATTTCATCGCCTTCGCCGTAGCAGACCGGGCCGGGGTGGGCGCCGGCGCTGCGGGGCCCGACGCGAAGGGCGCCGGCGGAATCGAGATAGGTGATCGAGCCGCCCCCGGCGCCGACGCTGTGGATATCGAGCATCGGCACGCGAATGGGGAAATCTCCAATCTTTGATTCGGTGGTGTAAGTGAAGCCGTTGTCGTAGAGAGAGACATCGGTAGAAGTGCCTCCCATGTCGAAGCTGATGATCTTTTTGAAACCTGCCGATCGTGCCACGGCGGCAGCCCCGAGCACGCCACCGGCGGGACCGGAGAGGACGGTGTGGATGGCGCTGTGGCCGGCTGCCCGAGTGGAGATGGAGCCTCCGTTCGATTGAAAGACGCGGAGGCGGCTGGCGGTCAGTTGCTGATCGAGTCGGCGGAGGTAGCGGTCCATCAGCGGTGAGACGTAGGCATTCACGACGGTGGTGGACGCGCGCTCGTATTCGCGGTATTCCGGAAGGATTTTGTGCGAGAGGGATACGAACAGGCGCTCCAGCTTTTTACCGAGCAGTCGTTCGTGGGCGGTGTTCACGTACGAGTGCAGCAGGCAGACGGCGACGGACTCGGCGCCAGCCTCGCGAATCCGGCGGGCAAGGGCCTCGGCGGCTTCGTCTGTCAACTCACGTTCGACGGAGCCGTCATGGAGGATGCGTTCGGGAGCGCCGAAGGTGAGTTTCCTGGGGATGAGGCTGGGGCGGGCGGCGGCGAAAAAGTTATAGAGTTCTGGGCGGTTCTGGCGTCCGATTTCGAGGATGTCTTCAAAGCCTTCGGTGGTCACGAAGGCGGTGCGTGCGCCTTTGCGTTCGAGCAGGGCGTTGGTCGCGACGGTCGAGCCGTGGACGATCTCGTCGGCTGTGATGTCGGCGAGTTCCTTGATGATGGCGCGTGCCGGGTCATCGGGCGTGGATCGGGTTTTGCGTGCGAAGTAGCGTTCCCCGTCCCTGATAAGGAAGTCGGTGAACGTGCCGCCGGTGTCGACGCCGACCTGGATGTGAGGGGTTGGCACTCGCTGAATCCTGAATTGTAGGATACGGGCGATTCGAGATTCAGAAGGGGCCGAATCCGCGCCGGGAGTAATGGGCCGGAACGCGGCGAATCCATCTGTGATCCAAAGCTGATGGGACTGTCGGATCGTTCTCCAAGGCGCTGTCCGGCGTTAGCGTCCCTGTCCCAATGGGACTTGGCGGTCGGGTTTGGGCTTGGCGCGGATCAGGCGCCAGGGCCTCTGCCGCAACTCATCCGTTAGTTCCTCGACATTCCGGGATGCGACGCGGAAGTTCTCGATCGATTCATTGACGTTTTCCTCGTTTACTGCGACCAGGGCCTGAATCTGGTCGAGTAGTTCGCGAGCTTCGCGTAGTGTCAACCCCAACTCTTCGAGGTCGCGCTTGAGCGGCTCACGGGCATCCTGGAGCATTCCGTTGAAGTTGGTGACCGTTGCATCGGTATTCTTGGCCAGCTTGGTGTATTCGTCGGTCATTCCCTGCGCTTTTTCGAGAGTCTCACTGATGTCGTTGGCAACTTGATCAATCTTGGGGCGGAGTTCTTCGACGAGTAGGTTCGTGTTTTCGAGCATCTTCTCGATGTTGCGCTGGTTTTTGCTGCCGGTCAGCTCTTGGAGGTTCATCAGGAGCACGTGGGCGTCTTCGGCGACCATACGAAAGTCGCGCTGAACAACTTTCATCACATCCTCTGCCGTGTCAGTAACGTCAGCGATTTTCTTGGTGAGGTCGTCAAGGGTTACGGTTTCCATCGAATCAATGGTGCCCCCAGGTTCGATGCGCGGGGCGTTCATTTCCCCCGGCGTCACCTCCAGGTAGTTATTTCCCAAAGCGCTGAGAGAAGCGATCCTGGCGACGGACTTGGCGTTGACGGGCACATCTCCGCGCATCTCCAACATGACCTCGATGCGTGTCGGATCTTCTGTCCAAGGCCGAATGTCGGTCACGACGCCGGCCTTGAGCCCGCCGAAACGTACCGTGTGTCCAGACTCCAACCCGCCTGCATAGTCGAAGTAGGTCTTGTAGGGAATCTTCTCCCCCGCTAACTCTATGTTTGCCACGGAGATGAAGGTCGCCACGAAGATGATCAGGGCTAAGATAACGAAGGCGCCGACTTTGGCTTCATTGCTCATGAGGAATCCTAGATTTTTGTAAGCGTCTGGAGATAGTCGTCTTGACCGCCCGCAGCTTGGTCAGGAACGCGATCGAGGAACTGGCGGATGCGAGGGTGAGTGCTTTGGCGAATCTCCTCGGTGGTGCCTACGGCAAGAATCTTCCCATGCCGTAGCATGCACATGCGATCGGCAATCAGAAAAGCGCTGGCGAGTTCGTGTGTCACGACGACGATGGTCATCTTGAAAGCGCTCTTGAGTTGCAGAATGAGGCTGTCGATTTCAGCGGCAATGATGGGGTCCAGGCCGGCTGAGGGCTCATCGAAGAGCAGGATCTCGGGATCCATCGCGATGGCGCGGGCAACCGATGCGCGTTTGCGCATTCCGCCCGACAGTTGTGCCGGGTAGAGATTCTCGGCGTCTCCAAGACCGACCTGGGAGAGTTTCATCCGGGTCATGAGCCGAATGGTCGACTCGGCCAGATTGGTGTGCTCGCGCAGCGGTAACGCTACGTTGTCGGCCAATGTCATCGAGTTGAACAGTGCCGCGCTTTGGAACGAAATACCCATGATGCGGCGGATGTCATTGACTTCTTCCTCGGTAGCACAGCTGATATCAACGTTCTTGATAAAAACATGACCGGAGGTGGGCCTGTCGATCCCCATGATCCGGCGGAGCAGAGTGCTCTTGCCAGACCCGGAACCGCCCATGATTACCATCGTTTCGCCGGTGAAGATGTCAAGGTTGATGCCGTCGAGAACCGTCTTGTCGCCATAGCGGACCACCAAATCGCGCACCGAGATGATCGGTGCATCGGAGGCCCAATGCGCGCGGCTGCTAGGAAGTTTCGGTTCACTCATCGCCAGAAGAAGTAGAAGAACGCCGTAAACAAAAGGTCGGCCAGGATGATCAGAAAGATCGACTTCACAACGGCCGCCGTGGTCGAGCGGCCGACGCCGACGGGTCCTCCCGTGACGTGAAAGCCTTCGTAACAACCGACATGTACGATGATCGTTCCGAAAGCAATGCTCTTGATGAGTCCGGATACGATATCACGAAGCAACAGCGCTTCTAACATAGCTCGAATGTAAAGGGCAAATCCCATATCGAGCGTGAAATAAATGTAGATTCCCCCGGCGAGGATACCTGCTGTATTGGCGGCGATGGTCAGGCACGGGAGCATGAGGAGCATCGCGATGTATTTGGGCACCAGCAGGAACTCGATGGGGTCGAGCGCCATCGATCGGAGCGCGTCGACTTCTTCGGTGACGACCATGGTTCCGATCTCGGCCGAAAAGGCCGACCCGGAGCGTCCCACGACGACAATCGCAGTGATCAGCGGACCGAGTTCCCGCGTCATGCTTACGGCAACGAGATTGATCACAAGCTGTATGGCCCCGAGCTGCCGCAGTTCGGCTCCGCCCTGAAGGGCCATGATCAATCCTGTACAGGCAGCAATCAAGCAGACGACGGGAAGAGCATTGACGCCGACGACCGCCATGTGCTGAATCGTGCTGGCCCATCGGAGTCGACTGCCGGTGAGAGGGTTGGCGCGCCAGGCAGCAGCGGCGCCGCGATAGAACTGAATGGTCAGCCCACCGATATACTCGGCCCGCTGGATAGTGCCTCTGCCGACGGATGCCAAGAGCGACATGAATGTGACCGAACTGGTGGGGTGTCCGTTGAGTGGCGGTGACTATACGCCGCAAGGCCGTTCAGGTTACGGCTTCCTCCGTTTCGGCGATCTCGAAGACGTTCAGCAGTCGAGTCAACTCGAGCACGTGACGCGGTCCCTCGCGCAAGCCGACAAGGACGAAACGGCGGTTCTGCTTTCTGGCCTCCTGCAGACCCTCGACCAGACTGGCGATGCCGGAACTGTCGATATAGGGCACTTCGGCCAGGTTGACGATGATCTGCTCCTGTTGGCGCTTGCGGAAGAGATCCAAAACCGTCTCGCGCAGCTCAGGAGAAGAGTAGAGGTCGATGTCGCCTTCCACGTACACAACTGACCGTGTTCCGACACGCTTTATGTTCAAGTCCATGGCTCAAGTTCACTTGGCATGCGCCTTGATTCGTTTCCTCATACGCATACAGTTCTTGCCGTCCCGGCGTTCATATTCGATTTCGTCCATGACGGTCTGCATCAGAAACATGCCGCGTCCGCCTGCGCGCAACTCGTCGGGGGCGGGGAGCGGCTGGCTCATGGGGTTGAACGGTTCGCCGTTGTCGTGGATTTCCACCTCGATAGCATCTTCGCTGTACAGGGCGGAAACGGTGAGGCGTTGCTTGCACTCCCCTTGGTAAGAGTGCTTGATGACGTTGGCGGACGCTTCGTCGACCGCCAAGACTATCTCGCGCGCCGATTGTGCATCCAGACCCTTCAGCTCGGCGTATTCCGTAACGATGCGTCGGATCAGGCTAAGCCAGCGCGGATGACTGGCGACTGTGATCTCGACCTCGGCGGCCATTCATTTCGTCGGGAGCTAGCGGGGACGCCAGGAACGCGCGTATCAGGCGCAATTATAGCATGCGGTTCCTGGATCTCCGGAACCGTCGGCGGCCTTGAGTTCATTGGAGAAAGCGGCGGAATTGCTATCGTGAGTCGGTGCCGGACCGGGTGTCACCGGCGCGCTGCGGCGCCTTCCAAGCCCTCCTCCGCGTCGAGGCGGAGGATGCCTTTGCGTCCGATACGATCCACACCGACTCCCTGTTTGCTGCGATGTCGGAGCGCGACCGGGCGCTTGCTCAAGAGATCACCCTGGGGTGCCTGCGATGGCAGGGAGCAATCGACGCAATGTTGGCGGATGTGGCTCGGAGGCCGGTCGGAGGGCTGGACCGAGAGGTTCGAATCGCTTTGCGCATGGGTTGCTATCAGATGCGCTATCTGGACCGGATACCGGATCGGGCAGCCGTTTCGGAGAGTGTGGAGCTGGTCAAGACGTCCGGGAAGAGGTCCGCTGCCGGGTTTGTGAACGCCGTTCTGCGAACCTTGCCTCAGCGCGCTGAGGAAAAGGTCGAGCTGGAACGGGCTCATCCGCAATGGCTCCTGGATCGATGGACTGAATGTTTCGATAGAGAGACGGTTGCGGGCATCCTCAGGGCGAACCAGACGCCGCCCCGCACGTATCTTCGGTTGAACACGCAATATCCGTTGGAGGAGACTCTGGAGCAACTGGGTGAGGAAGGCGTTGAGACGGAAGCGACGGAACTGGCTCACGCGCGCCTGCTCGTAAGAGGCAAACCGATGGTGACGTCGTGCTGGCGCGACGGGCGAGTCCGCATCCAGGATCTGAGTTCGCAAATGATCGTTCCCTTGCTCAATCTGTCTCGGGAGCACCGGTTTCTCGACCTTTGCGCGGCGCCCGGGGGTAAAACCGCGCAAGCGTTGGAGATAATCGGCACGAGTTCGAGAACTGTCGCAGCCGACCGCCACCTTCACCGCCTTCGCGTTCTCGGTCAACTGGCGGCCACTCCCGTAAAGAAGGTAGCTCTTGATGCCACCGCCCCACTTCCTTTCCGAACGAAGTTTGATCGTATTCTCGTGGATGTGCCATGTTCCGGCACCGGAACCCTGGCCCGTAACCCTGAAATCAAGTGGCGTTTGATACCGCAAGACCTGAAGGACCTCACGCTGAAGCAGAAGAGCATTCTGAACGGCGCTCTTGACTCATTGGAATTCTCGGGAGTCTTGGTCTACTCCTCTTGCTCTCTGGAGCCGGAGGAGAATCAGGGAGTTGTCCAAGCGGTGCTTGATGAGAGAACCGAATTTCGGGTCGATGCGTATCTGGAAAGAGTGCCCGGTCGCGACCCGGGAGACGGATTCTTCGCCTGTCGGTTCGTGCGACGGCGTGATTCGTGACCCGCAGGCAAGCACAGCTTCGCGATAGAATGAGAATCAGTTACCTCCCCTGGTCGTCTCACCGTAGCCTGCGTTTCTCCCCATGTGGGGACGCGAAGGGCGTGAGAGGGCCGTCAGGACGAGGCGCACGCCGCTTGTCTCGCTCAGGTGTACTTGAAAGTACATTGAGTACGGCAAGCAAGTGCAACGAAGTCATGGCGGTCTTATCGCGTGCTGCGGCCATCAAGTGGTGAGAAAGGCAGGCTAGCCTCGATACACCATGGTTGAGATCGCTCCTTCGATTCTGGCTGCGGATTTCGCCCACTTGGGCCGCGATGTGAAAGCGGTCGAGCGGGCCGGCGTTTCGATGATCCACGTGGATGTGATGGACGGGCATTTTGTGCCCAACATCACCATCGGCCCACCGGTCGTTCGCTCGTTGCGCAAGGCGACCGATCTCTTGCTGGACTGCCATTTGATGATCGAGAATCCGGATCTGTATATACCGCAGTTCGCGGTATCGGGTGCGCGGATGATTTCGGTTCATCAGGAAGCATGTCCTCACCTGGACCGAACGATTCAGCTCATCAAGGATAATGGCGCGGCTGCGGGCGTCGTGCTGAATCCGGCGACGCCGGTGCACACCCTGTCGACAATACTTGGGGCGGTGGACTTCGTGTTGGTCATGAGCGTTAATCCCGGGTTTGGCGGCCAGAAGTTCATCGACTATGCGCTTGAGAAGATCCGGGAATTGGATCGGATGAGGCGTGAGCGGCGGTTTTCTTATCGCATTGAGATTGACGGCGGTGTCTCTGAAGACAATGTCGGCGAGATTGCAAGCGCCGGATGCGATATCATCGTGGCTGGATCGAGCATTTTCGGTCGCGACGATCCGGCTGCGGCTGTCGCAGGATTGCTGCGTAAGGTAGAGGAGCAGGCGTTTCTCCGAGCTTAGAACGCATAGGGTTGGATAGGTGAAGACATGAAGCGAAACTTGTTGGTCATTGCTGTTTGCGGGATGGCTGTGAGCCTTCTGGTAGGGTGCGGCCGCAAAGCCTATGAGAATCCGATCGCCACGAACTCCCAGCAGCCGGACAAGATCCTTTTCGACAAAGCCGTCAACGATCTCGAGAGGCGGCGCTACGAGCTGACGCGTCTGACGCTCAATACATTGATCAATACCTATCCCGACAGCGAGTACATCGCCAAAGCCAAGCTGGCCATTGCCGACAGTTGGTATCGCGAGGGGACGCGCCACGCCTTGGCCCAAGCGGAAGCGGAATACAAAGACTTCATGACGTTCTTCCCGACCATGGAAGAGTCGGCGGAGTCGCAGATGAAGATCTGCAAGATCCACTACGACCAGATGCACAGCGCCGACCGCGACCAGACGCATGTGGTCAAAGCGGAGCAGGAATGCCGGCAGATGCTGATGCAATACCCCGACAGCCGCCATGCCGATGCGACGCAGCAAATGTTGCGTGAAGTTCAGGAAGTGTTGGCGGACGGCGAGTTTCGGGTCGGAGCGTTCTATTCCTTCAAGGGCAGCTACCGCGCCGGCGCGAATCGCCTGCAGGCTGTGACAGACCACTATCCGCTGTTTAGCCGCAGCGACGAAGCGCTATGGACGCTTGCCGATACGTACCTGAAGATGGGTGACGAGTACGAGGAGCAAAGGGCTGACGCTTTGTCCCGGCTGGTGCGGGACTATCCACTGAGCGAATTCCTCGATCGTGCGAAACAGGAGTTGGTGGCGATGAATCGGCCCGTGCCCGAGGTGGACCCTGCGCGCTTCGAGTTGATGAAGTACAACATCGATAACCGTACGAAGCGAAGCTTCTACGGCAAGATGTTTGGATTTTTCGGAACCGGCCCGAACGTCCGCGATGCCGCCAAGGCAGGTGACCCGGTGATGACGGCTCTGATGCCGACGACGCCGATGGGAGTGGGCGAAACCCGCGTCGAGGCGGATGCAACCGCGGGCGTCACCGTCGAGACCATCTCGGGAGAAAGCAAGCTGGACACCGAGCCCGACGCTCGCCGGGGGGGGCAGCAGAACGATTCGGAAGACGAACCGGAGTCAGATCAGCAGGAACAGTGATCGTCATCCGGTCCGCGCTGCTGCGCCGGTGTCGCCGATGGAATGGGTTGCGGACGAGGTCCCGGATATCGACTCCGAGATCTGCGGTGCGGGTTTAGGGTTTCCTCTGCTGACCTGCATTTTTTACCAAGTGACGAGGCGAAGTGCTCGAGAGGCCGTCAGGACGAGGCGTCATCCTCTTGGAACTCGCAGGTCTTCTTGACGGTACAACGAGCACGGTAATCAAGCTCAACGAAGTCATGGCGGTCTTGTCGCGTGATCCGCACGTCAGTGGGTGAGAAATGCAGGTTGATTGCTGTGAGTGGGTTTTGTGAGCACAATCCTGTTGGCTGACGACAATCCCCATGCGCGCCGTATGGGCAGTGAGATCTTGGTGGAAGAAGGTCACCAGGTCGTTACCGTCGAGAGCGGCGACGAGGCGGTTGCCTGGCTCAACTCTCACCGCCCGGACCTTGTGTTGGCAGACACGGAAATGCCCGGCGCGAGCGGCTACGAACTTTGCGGATTCGTGAGGTCGCAACCTGAGTTCGGGAACGTGAAAGTAGTATTGCTGCATCCTCCGTTGGAACGATTCGACGAACGTCTCGCTGCCGAAGTTGGCACGGATGGCATGTTGCAAAAGCCCCTGGACGCGGAGGCTCTCATCGAAACCGTTTCCTCGTTGCTTGAGAACAATGGTGCTGCTCAGCCCCCAAAGGAGCAACCAGGATCGGATAGCTTGGGAACAGCCGGAATCACTGAGCCTGCGTCAGGCGATTTTGAAGGCCGGTCTTCGGATCATCAGACTGACGATCCGTTTGCGGAGGTCGTCGAGCAAGTGCTGTCGGAACCGCGCTCTGAACGTGAGCTGCGTGACCGAGTTCATGCCGCCGTGGCGGAAGTGATGGAGAGTGTCACGCCGGCTTTGGTCGATCGGATTACCGAACGGGTCCTCCAAACCATGCGCAAGGGATGACACTCGCAGGCTAGAGCGATGGCAATGAACAGCTTCGATATTGTTTGCCGTATCGACGTCGAAGAGGTAGGCAACGCCGTCAATCAGGCCATGAAGGAAGTACGGAATCGTTACGATTTGAAGAAGACCGGGAGCACGATTGCACTGGATCGGGCAGCCAGTAAGATCGTCGTCCGCAGTGAGGATGATTTTACGCTCAAGCAAGTGCTCGACGTGTTGGAACAGAAGCTGGTTCGCCGGAATGTTCCTCTCAAGGCTCTGACGTACGGACCGGTCCGGGAAGCGGCCGGCTCGACGGTGGTGCAGGAAATCGCCATGCAGCAGGGCATCCCGATCGAGAAGGCGCGCGAGATGGTCAAGCTGATCAAGCAGCAGAAGCGCAAAGTGCAGTCCTCGATTCAGGGAGATCAGGTGCGGGTGAGCGGCAAGAAGCGTGACGACTTGCAAGCTGTGATGGCGATGCTGAAGGAGAAAGACTTCGGTATCGACATGCAGTTCGCGAATTACCGCAGCAACTAGAAATCCTCCGCTCGTAAATGTATGGCTCGAGTCGTTAAATCCACGTTCATCCAGGGACCCGCGGGTCGGCTTGAGGCGCTTCACGAGGAGCCGGACGAGGGCGCGCGACTCGATCGGGTCGTCCTCGTATGCCATCCCCATCCGCTGTACGGCGGGACACTCCACAACAAAGTGGTCTTCCGATTGGCGCGTGCGGGCCGGCGGGCTCACTCGGCGGTGCTTCGATTCAACTTCAGGGGTGTTGGACTAAGCACTGGCTCCTACGACGAAGGAGAAGGAGAGCAGGATGACCTGCGTGCGGCATTGTCTTACATGAATGACCGTTACCCGGGGTTGCCGATGGTGGTCGCCGGATTCTCTTTTGGGGCGAGGGTGGCGCTGCGGCTGGCATGCCGCGATTCTCGGATCGAGCGGATCGTGGCCGTGGGCACGCCGGTCTTCAAGCACGATTGGTCTCATCTGGCTCGATGCGGCTGCACGCAGATCTTCTTGCACAGCACGAACGACGAGTTTGGCCCAAGAGAGACGATGGAGAGTGTCTTTGCCGTTGCGTCGGAACCCAAGCGGATCAACTGGATCGAGTCAAGCGATCATTTTTTCAGTGACAATCTCGATGGCCTCGAAGAGGCGGCGTATGAGGCAATTCGGACGCCCGTCACGACCGCATCGTAAACCTCACGAGCCCGTATGCGCCCTGGTCAGCATCATTCTTTTCGCGGGGTCTCTGGGTGGGTGGCTGATGCCGCTTTGCAAAAAAGTGACATCCACTGAAGGGAGGTCATGATGCCGTCGGGGGAAAGGCTGTCCGAACACCGCTGCTGACCTTGTGCGCAGGTTGCGGTTTGCCTTATCGCATGTCGTCCAGATCGTCTTCCGGGTCGCTTTCCGCTGCGGTGCGAGGTTGAATGCGGACATGGGTTGCACGGCCTGCTTGCACTTCGACGACTTCCGCATCGGCCCCCTTCAACTTGACGGCATCTCCGACTTTGAGTAGGCGGCCCAATTTACTGACGAGCAGCCCCGAGACCGTATCGGCCTCGGAGTCGTCAAATTCGAGCTTGAGTTCGCGGTTGATGCGCTCGATGGGCAATTGACCCGCAACCAGATAGCGCCCTTCGCCCTCAGGGACGATCTCGGGCATTTCAGTGTCGAACTCATCCTGCACGGCGCCGACGATCTGTTCCAGCACGTTTTCTAGAGTGACGATCCCTACTGCGGTTCCGAACTCATCGATCACGGTGGCCATGTGCTGGTGGGTGCTCTGCATCTGCCGCAGCAGGCGGCTGATGGGCATGGATTCCGGGACGGTTCGCAGTGGCCGCACGACGTTGTCGACTTGGAACGGTTGGTCCTGGGGAACTCCCAGCAGATCCTTGATGTGCACCAGGCCGAGAGCGTCGTCGAGGTTCCCCTCGCACAACGGATAACGCGTGTGTTTCGTCCGTTGGGCTATTTCTATGCAACGAGATAGTTGCCATGTGCGGTCGAAGATGACGACCTCGCGGCGTGGCACCATGATTTGCCGCACGACGAGCTCGTCGAAATGGAACACGGCGCTCAGAAGTTGCAGTTCAGCAGGTGTGATCTCGCCGGACCTGCCGCCTACCTGGATCATGGCCTGGATTTCGTCCTCGGTCACGGAGGGGGTCGATGTCCTCACGGTGAAGAGTTTCGCGAAACCTTGTGTCACCTTGATGATGGGATAAAGCCCCTGCTGCATCAGCGTCACTGGCCACACGACAAGGTGCCAAACGCTTTTCCAATGTACGGCGCCGTAGGTCTTGGGCAGGATCTCGCCGAGAAACAGGATCGCGACGGTCAGCAATGCCGAGAAGGCAGGAACCCATGCGGTCCCGAGTACGGTAGTGGCATACATACCCGCGATGGTGGCCCCCGCAGTGTTGGCGATCGTATTGAGTATGAGGATGGCGGAAGTCGGCCTCGCGATGTCCTTCTTCATGTCCATGAATCGCGTCGCAAGCCGGCGGTGCTTCCCGACAGTTCGTGCCGACTCGATCGCGGCCATACGCGTCGAATAGAGCGTCGACTCGAACAGGGAACACATCCCCGAGATAATGACGGTCAGCGCCGCCACCAAGAGAAGGATGGTCATTCTAAGGTCTCCTTATCCGGAGTGCTGAAGGGTTGTGAACGCGCTTGAATCCGCCCGCGTGATTTTCACCACAGGCTGCTGGCTTGCATGTCTCCCCGCATGGGGAGGCAAACTGCGTGAAAGGACCCTCAGGACGAGACGCGGGCCTAAGGGTGTCCGCAAGTGTGCTTGACCCAATCTCGAGTAGGGTAACCAAGCGCAACGAAGCCATGGCGGTTTTATCTCCTGGTTCGACCGTCCGGTGTTGAGTGATGCAGGTCAGGGTGTCTCGCCAAACCATTTTTTGTAGAGTCTGCGGTGGGTTCCATCCTCTTGCAGATCAAGGAGGGCGCGGTTGACCTTCTCTCGAAGAGGGCTTCCGTTCGGGAACGCCATTCCGTACGACTCGGTATTGAGAAGCGGCCCGACCAAAGCGACGCGGCTTTCGCTGCTTTCTTTCACGTATTGAAGGAGCGGCGGTGCATCGAAGACGATGGCGGCCACTTCTCCGGCCTCGAGAAGGTCATAGGCATCCTCGATTTCTTGGACTTCGACGAGGTGGGCTCCGAAACCGCGAATCACATCCGTGCTGGTGGAACCGGCAACCGTCGCCACTCGACGCCGGCGCAGGTCTTCGGGCCCGCTGATGTCGGAACCGAGTTGCGCGAGGGTGAGGCCCGCTGACAGCTCTGCGATGATGATCCCGAACAGGGCGATGCCGGTGACCATGACCAGGAGTGCGATGAATCGTCCGATCCAGCGCTGTGGAGTAATGTCGCCATAGCCGACGGTCGTCACCGTAGCAAGGATGCACCAGGCGGCCTCGAAGATTCCGGGGATGTAACCTCGGCTGATCGATTTGCTGCCTCGCTCCGCAAAGAACAGAATGTGGGAACAGATGAGTATGAAGCCAATCAGGTAACCGAGGGGCTTCACGATGCCGGACTCGGTTACTCCCCGCAGCAGGCGGTAAAGGCTCGACTCTTCGTGATTGACACCCGCCAGAATACGCAATCCCGAACGCATGTAGGGATGGCTGAAATCCATCTCGCGTTCTCGACTTCCGTTGATGGTGATGCCTGCGATCGCAGCGTCCACTTCTCCTTCCTTCACGGCTTTCAGCAATTGCTCGAAGGGAAGAAGCTTGTATGTACTCTCGATTTCAGCGGCCCGGCGAACTTCTTCCCAGAGCTCGATGTCGAAACCGGTGTATGAGTTCTGACCAGCGCCACCCTTCATCACGTTAGGGGGGAACAGGGCTATTCCAACGGTTGTTTCGGAATCGGCGCCCGAGAGCGGTGTCGTGGATACAGAGAAAAGGAGAAGCCCAAGCAGCCACGGGGGCTGTTGCATGAAAGGGATTGTAGCAAGCCGATCGTCGGCGTCGGGGTGCAGTTGCCCAGCGTCGATGCGGAAGGGTTGAGGCTGTGAACGGTGCGAAATTCTTTCATGGTTGTGCATCTGGTTCATACCAGTTGCACCTGATGCCATGCTCAAGTTGCACCCTCACGAAAGAGCTTAAAGTGCTGAATCCCAATGGCTTGCGACTTTATCCACGACACGAGCGAGGTTTGGAACCCTTGTTGCACTAGTAGAGAGATGCGATTGAGCGTAGCCGCCATCAGCGCCAATCGAACCGACACCGTTACCCAAAGGAGAGCCTGATGAGCATAACGACGCCCCAACCTCAACCCCTGAAGAAGTCCCCTTCCGGACAGATGATCGCATTGGCGCTTGTGATTGTTTTTGCCGCTGCGACGAATGTCTATCTTTTTTCGCGAGTGAAGAGCCTGGAAGTCGAAGCGCACACTTTGCGCACGAATCTGGAAACTGAGATCGCGAAGTTCAACGAGTCTTCCGCCTATCGAAACGTTCAGACGCGGCGCGAGTTCGAAGACTTGCGCAAGGAAGTCAAAAAGGCCCGATCACGGATCAGCAAGGAGACCGAAGCGAACACGCGGGCGCGCACCCGGCGCCTTGCCGACAACGTTGCCAAGAAACAGCGCGAGCAACAGGAAATGTTGCTGGGCGAAATCCGGGTGGTCTCCGGTAAGGCAGGGAAGGCCCAAAGTGGTGTTGACGAAGTGCGCACCGACGTCCAGGCGATGCGTTCCGATGCAGAAGAAACACGCACGCAACTCAACGAGACAGGAGCCATGCTCCGCGCTACGCACAATCATGTTATGGATCTCGATGGACAGGTGAGCGGTAACGCCACCGGCATCGAGAGGCTGCGCCAACTGGGCGAGCGCGAGCGGATCGCCTTCGCCCTCAAGAGGACAGACCGCCTGCAGCGGGTCGGTGGGATCTATCTGCGACTGAAGAATACCAGCCCCAAGAACAATCGCTTCACACTAGAAGTGATGGCCGACGACAAGAAGGTCGAGCAGAGAAAAAAGCATGTCCACGAGGCGATGCGCTTCTATCTGCCGGGCACGGGGCAGCCGTATGAGATCGTGATCACAGCGGTCCAAAAAAACCAGGTAAATGGGTACCTGAGCAGGCCGAAACTGCACGCCAACCGCATTGCCGCGATGGCGTCACGCTAAGTCGAATGCAAGTGCTGCCCCGCTGACGAGGCGGGGCCGTATTTGTTCCTTGTTTCGGTAGAAACCTCTACGGTTTGAACGAGACAAGCGCAGGCAATTCATCGGCCGTAAGCGCACTGGGCAGGAGCCGCTCCTCGGGCAGCTTCTTGCCGGGTATGATCGATGTCAAGTCAGGCCAGGAACGGACCCGTCACCTCAAAAGTCATGCCGTCTTCCGATTCACCCGTTGCGCCGCGCTGCGAGCTGAAGTACAGCCGCGTCCCGGATGGATCGAAGACGGGTCCGGTGATCTCGGACTTGTCGTGGCCGACGACTCGGAGCAGGGCCGCCGTTTTCCGGCCGGGTAGAACGGTGACGATCTGTTGGTCGCCGCCGTCTTCCGCCACGATGACGTCCCCGGCGGCCGATACGGTGATGTTGTCGACGCCGGTCAGCTCGGGCTCCGCGTGGTCGTCATCGTCATAAATGACGGTGATGGTGCTCGCGGAGATGTCATAAGCCCAGACGCGCCCGTCCTGCGTTGTTGTGAAGTAGATGACCTGGTCGTGCTGCCAGATGCCTTCGCCTCCTCGGAAGGCAGTGGCCTGCGGAACCTGCATGCGCGTGGGCTGTACGGCTCCGCTGGGGTCTTTCACGCGATGCCACGCCACTTTGCCGCCGTCCATGACTTCCGCAGCTTCGAGCCGCCCGGCTGAAAGGTCAGGCGCACTGTTCCCTGGGCGAAAGCGGTAGAACAGTCCGTCACCGGTGTCCTCGGTAAGGTAAACATCGTTCCGAACGGGGTCGACTGCCGCGGCTTCATGTTTGAACAGGCCTAGCGCGGGACGAACGATCGCCTGCTTCTTGCCGAGCGGATCGCACTCCCACACCTGCCCCTGATCGAACTCTTCACAGGACAGCCAGGTGCCCCAGGGCGTAGGGCCGCCGGCGCAGTTGGTGCTTGTGCCGTCGAGTATCGAGTAGGAATCGATCACCCGGCCCTCGAGGTCGAACCGCAAGGCGCCCACGCCGCCTTGGTTGCCGCCGACCTCGCTATTGGAAACGTAGATCCAACCGTCGTCGGTGGTGAAGACGGCCGCTCCGTCGGGCGCCGGGTGCCAGCGATACCCGCAACCCGGAACCGGTTCCTGGCTCGACTGCGCCACCACGCGTGACGTGAACCCCTCGGGCAACCTCACGCCGTTTTCGTCCGGTGGCTGTAACGGGCCCAGCTTGCCCAAGCGGTCTCCGAGTGTCCGACTCGGCGGCTCTCCTTTTGCGCCGACGGGGTTCGATTCCCGGCAGTGCGAGAGCATGGACCCGGTAGCCAATACCCCCATACCCACAAGACCATGCCTCAAGAATTCGCGGCGGCCTCGATGGTCTCGCTGTTTTTCCGTTTTTGAACTGAAAAGTTGCATTTCGATGACTCCCAAATGTGCTGAACTACCTACTCTTATTTTTTCATACTTCTGGACGGACCATTCGATCCCGCGTTCACACCCGCCAATAGGTGCCCTGGATCGTAGTCACTCCGTCGGTATCTTCTCCCCAGTAGACCGTGAAGAGTCCACCGTCTTCCTGGACGATCGACGTCGGATACCCGAGGTTCGAGCTTCCCAAATCGTCACGCAGGATGACCTCGTTCTCGATGTCCCAGGTTTCGCCTTGGTCAGAGCTCACACAAGCCCGTATGCCGAACGGCTCGCGGCGATGGCCGTAGACGGTGACCACGCGTTCGTCAGGAAGTTGGACGATGTGCGCCGGATAACCCCAGATCGGCAGTCTCTTGGGCTGTGACCAGGTGTGGCCGTTGTCATCGGACACCACTTGATATAGATATCGTCCGCCGCTCTTCTCCGACGTCCGCATATGGGAGATCAGCCGCCCGCTTTTGAGCCGAGCCAGACAGGGCTCGAAAAAGTTGACGCCGGGATCGCGGGCGATTTCACGGGTCTCGCTCCAACTGTGGCCGCGATCCTTCGATACCGCGACGAAGGCGACGCTTTTGCCCGGCTTGATCTCGCCGCGTTCATCCCGCTCGTTGCCGAGCGGTTCAAGATCCGGAACGCCTCGCGACTCGAAGTACTCGTCGAAGAAGGGGTCTCCGGCGGCAAGCGGCAGAACGACCGTGCCGTCTTCCAATTCGACCGCACCCTTCGGGCTGTAGCCGCTGATGAACGGCCCCGTATCGACCTCGACCGTTTCGTCCCACGTACGCCCGCCGTCGCTCGAACGATGCACGAATGTCCCGCGGTGAGTGCTGACCCAGGGATAGGGGTCCCGCGGGACAGCCCCCATCAGGCCGGGCATCTTGCTCGCGGTCTCCTTGGGATAGAACTGCCGGATGTAGACGCTCGCGAGCAAAGTTCCATCGGATAGCACGGCCAAGCCGGGACATTCGGCGCTGGTCCAGTTGAAGCCCGGATAGACGCGCGGGACGTCCCAGGTTTTTCCCAGATCGTCCGAACGGGTGAGGACGTTTTGGAAGCTTGGGTCGCTGGGTGGATGCTTCCACTCGTCGGGCAGCCGATCGGTCACTTCACGCATGACTCCGAGCGAAAAGGCAACGACCCATTTCCCTTTTTGCGTGACGGCGATCGAGGGTCCGAGCACGTAACGGTACTTGTCGCGAAAGACCGTGATATTGCGAAACGGGGAACTGCCTTCGACCGGAGCTTCCGTCGTCGGCGCTTGGCAGCCGGGAATCGAGACGCTGCAGATCGTGGCGATTCCCAGACCGAGGCATTCGTTGAAGGCGCGTCTTGTATGCCTGTTGATTTCTTTCGACGCCTCACGGGTCGGGCTGCTCATTATGACTTTCCGCCGGCCTCCTTTCGCCTCGAGGTCGTTGACGCGCCGTCTTCCCACTGTGGTTTCGAGTAAGAAGCGGCATGACCGGTGTATGACACTCGCGTGCGGATCTTCCAGCACACTCGAGTCAGGAACCGCTCGCCGCTGCCTTTCACATGGCTCGACTCAATGTTAGCAATACCCTTGCGGGGGAAACACGGTCGTAGGACTTCCTCGTCCAGCCGCCTGAATGAATGAGTTGCCCTGATTTCGAGTGTGGAACGACCGGCGGGAGCGGTTGCACGCATCTCGGGACCCGTTGCGGAAAACCCGAATGATGCCCCACCACCCCAATGTGAGGTATAGTTATACTGCGTAAAAGGGAAAGGTTCGCCTACTGATGAGCACAGTCGCTAAGGTACCGCCGCAATACGTAGGGCTCGAAGAAGCCCAGGAAATCAAGTTCCCGTTTCCCGGAATACCAACGACCTCGGACGGCGCCGGAACGGTGGTGTGGGTGGAGACCCAAATCTGCCAGGGGGCGTGCGCGTATCCGATCACGTCCTCCACGACGATGGGTGGGGGGTTTGAGTCGGCCGTCGCCAACGGCAAGAAGAATCTCTGGGGCGAGGATTTGGTGTTCATCGAGCCTGAATCCGAGCACAGCGCCGCCACGACCTGCGAGGGTTTCGCCGTCAGCGGCGGACGTGTCACGAACTTCACTTCCGGTCAGGGCCTGATCCTGATGAAGGAAGTCCTCTACACGATCTCCGGCAAACGCCTGCCGGTCGTGTTTCACATCGGCTCCCGCGCCATTACCTCTCATTCGTTGAACGTCCACGCCGGCCACGACGATGTCTACGGTGTCGCCGACTGCGGCTGGGGTGTCATCTATGGGCGAAACGCGCAGGAGTCGGGCGATTTGGCGCTCATCACTCGCCGCGTTGCTGAGGATACCGACACACCGTTCCTCAATGTTCAGGACGGCTTCCTCACGACCCACACGATCGAGAACGTCCGCTTGCCCGAACCCGAAATGATGAAGCTCTACGTGGGTGACCCGAATCGTCGTCTGCGTAATCTGATGGATCCCAAGATCCCCCTCATGTCGGGTGTAGTCCAGAATCAGGACTCCTACATGAAGGGCAAGATCGCCCAGCGGACCTACTACGACAAGGTCCTTGGCGCTGTCCGCCATGCGATGGACGAGTTCTTCGAACTGACGGGCCGCCGCTACGATCCGGTCATGCCCTATCGCCTCGATGACGCCGAGTACGCCATCGTCGGATCTGGGTGCATGATGGAGACGGCCGAAGCCGCCGTCGATTGGATCCGGGAAAACATGGGAGTCAAGGTCGGCCTGCTGCACGTCAGTCTTTTCCGGCCTTGGCCTTCGTACGACATCGTCGACGCGCTCAAGCACATGAGAGGCATTTCGGTCATCGAGCGCCTGGACATCCCGATGCAGCAGTCGAATCCGCAGCTTTGCGAGCTGAAGAGTGCGTTTGCCGACGCGCTGAGCAGGACGCCCGGCTATCCCGTGGTCGACCGCTTGCCGAAGTTCTATGGCGGCTCGGCCGGCCTCGGCAGCCGCGACGTGCGCGCTGGTGATTTCATCGCCGTGACCGAGAACATGCTAAGCGACGATCCACGCCATTTCTTCAGCTTGGGGATCAAGCATGAGACCGCGCTGGTTCCCAAGATCGATCCGGACGTTCGCTCGCCGGGTTCGTTCTCGATGCGGGGCCATTCGGTGGGCGGCTATGGTTCGGTCACCACCAACAAGGTGATCGCGACCATCGCGGGCGAGGTGTTCGGTATGGACGTCCAGGCCTATCCGAAGTACGGTTCGGAGAAGAAGGGCCTGCCGACTACCTACTACCTGACGATTGCCAAAGAACATATTCGCTCGCATTCCGAGCTGGAGCACGTAGAGTTCATTCCGCTCAACGACGTGAATGCCTTCAACCTCGGCGATCCGTTGGTGGGTTTGGCCCAGGACGGCATCGTCTTTGCGCAAAGCCATGACAAGGAGCCGACTGAGATTTGGAAGTCGGTCCCGGCATGGGCGAGGAACCGCATTCGTGACAAGAATGCGCGCTTCTTTGCTCTCGATACCGTGTCGATTGCCCGTGAAGTCGCTTCGGTAGCGGACCTCCAGCAGCGCATGCAGGGCATCGTTCTGCTGGGTGTCTTCCTCAAGGTGACGCCGTTCTGCGAAGAGTCGAAGATCAGCGACGAAGACCTTTTCCGGGGTGTGGAGAAGTCTCTGCGCAAGTATTTCGGCAAACGCGGCGAGCAGGTGGTTCAAGACAACTTGACTTGTGTCCGCCGCGGCTTCTCCGAGGTCATCGAAGTTCCGGCTGACGTCATGCGGGCGACGGCTGAATCCGACAAGGTTGAAGGCAGTTTGAGGATCATTCAATGAGCACACAGGTCGATCCCATACATCAGGCAAGACTGGCGGATTTCCAGGAAAACATTGTTGACGTCGCCGATTTCAACGAGCGTGTCGTCGGCGCTTACAACAACGGCACGGCCGAGATCGCGCTCGAAGCGGACGATCAGGTCGCCCGCAGCGTGATTCCCGCCGGCACCGGTGCATTGCGCGATTTCAGCTACATTGCCCCGGACATTCCGGAGTTCCTTTCCGATCAGTGCGTGGGTTGCATGGACTGCGTGACGCAGTGTCCTGATACGGCCATCCTCGCCAAGGTTATCGAGCCTGAAACCCTCGATCAGAAGCTCGAGGGCATCGGAGACGAAGCCGAGCGCGGCAAGATGCGCGAGCAGTGGACCGAGACCAACAAGTATTGGAAGGTTCTCGAGCGCAAGGGTATCGGCGGTGGAAAGTTCGGCATCTTCATCGACCCGACGAAGTGCAAGGGCTGCGCCGAATGCGTCGACGCCTGTGGCGATCACGACGCGCTGAAGATGATTCGCAAGGACGACGAGAACATGGAGTGGTACAAGGCCGCGTTCTCCTTCTTCAATGAAGCTCCCCCGACGCCGAAGAAGTTCATCAACGAGAGGGCGCTCGCCGACATGATGCTGTCGGACGACTCGCTGCTTTACGTGGGTGGTGCGGGATCATGCATGGGTTGCGGAGAAGCGACGGTGCTGCGCATGATGCTCGCCGCCACCGGATTCGTCTACGGGCCTGAGAATATCGGCATCGTTGCGGCCACCGGCTGCAACACGGTATACACTTCTACCTACCCCTACAACCCGTATCTCGTTTCATGGACCAATTCGCTTTTCGAGAACGCGCCGGCCGACGCGATGGGGGTGCGGGCGCGCTGGGATCAGATGGGCTGGCAGAACAAGCGGCTGTGGGTGATCGGCGGTGACGGCGCGATGCTCGACATCGGCTTTCAATCCTTGTCGCGCATGATGGCCTCCGGGATGGATATCAAGGTCCTCGTCCTCGATACGCAGGTGTACTCCAACACCGGCGGTCAGGCCTCGACCGGCTCCTACCTGGGTCAGAACGCCAAAATGTCAACCCACGGCAAGGCGATTCATGGCAAGAAGGAGAACCGCAAGGAGCTGGCGAACATCTGCATGATGCACAAGGATGTCTACGTTGCCCAGACGACCGCCGCTCATACGAACCATTTGTATCGCGCGATTCTCGACGCCAATGAGTTTCCCGGACCGGCGATCGTGAACACCTTCACGACCTGTCAGCCCGAGCACGGTGTGGCTGATGACATGGCCTATCACCAAGCCAAGCTGGCAGCGGATTCTCGGACGTTCCCGGTTTTCATCTACGACCCTCGTAAGGGACCGCGCATCAAGGATCGCCTGAAGCTCACCGGCAATCCGAACCAGAAGGCAGACTGGTATGTGAACCCGAAGACGGGCGAGCAGATCGACTTCATCACCTTCGCCCGGTCGGAAGGCCGCTTCTCCAAGCACTTCGATAAGGATGGGAACCCGTCTGAAGAGATGCTCGCCGCTCGGCAGGACCGCCTCGACAACTGGAATTTGCTGCAGGAACTCGCGGGCTTGAAGTAACCGCTTCCGGTTGTTCCCAAAACCGTAAAGAGTGGTTGTCGTGCGGGTCGAACCTGCATGTCTCACCACGAGCCTCTGACCCCCTGCCTTGCCACGGACAAGGTGGTGAGATATGCAGGTTAGTCGCAGTTCCGGCCGGTATGGTCTTGTGGCCGTCATTGGTGGGCAAGGCTGGCTGAGCGTTTCCCGTCTCCGGGACAAACCTTGAGAACAATGAGTAGGCAACACGGATCGGGACCGGCCGAAACTGGAGGGCGGATTCTGCTTACGGGTGCATCCGGATACATAGGAGGCCGGCTGCTCGCGCGGCTTGAGCAGGAATCCCGACCAGTGCGATGCCTGGCCAGGCGCCCGGAGTTTCTCCGGCGGCGCGTCGGCCCCGGCACGGAGGTGGTCGGGGGAGATCTTACGCGGCCGGAGACGCTGCCGGCGGCGATGCAAGATGTCTCGACGGCCTACTACCTGGTTCATTCCATGGCTTCGGGGGGCAGCTTCCGTGAACAGGACCGCCTCGCCGCCGAAGCCTTTGCCGCGGCGGCTCGAAGGGCATGTGTGAAACGCATCGTCTATTTGGGGGGGCTGGGCGGGGAAGGGAATCTTTCACACCACTTGGCCAGCCGCCAGGAGGTCGGTCGTATCCTCAGGGACTGCGGCGTACCGACGCTGGAGTTCCGTGCGTCCATCATCATTGGATCGGGCAGCCTGTCGTTTGAGATGATACGCGCCTTGGTCGACAGGCTGCCGGTGATGATCACACCTCGGTGGGTCCGAACGCAGTCCCAACCTGTCTCCATCGAGGACGTGATCGCATACCTGATCGCTGCGCTCGAGTATCCCACCGCCGAAAGCCGCGTCTTCGAGATTGGCGGGGCGGATCAGGCCTCCTATGGAGACATCATGATGGAGTACGCGAGGCAGCGCGGTCTCCATCGTCTGATGCTCTCGTTCCCGCTCCTGTCCCCGCGGCTGTCGGGTTTGTGGCTCGGACTGGTCACCCCTGTCTATGCCCGCGTGGGTCGCAAACTCGTAGACAGCCTCAGAAACGAAACCATCATAAAGAACCGGGATGCGCTCGATTCCTTCGATGTCCGGCCGCGCACTCTCCATGAAGCGATTGCTCGCGCCCTGGTGAACGAAGATCGTCAATTCGCGGCGACCCGTTGGTCCGACGCCCTGTCTTCTTCGGGAAAGGTCCGGGGAATCGCTGGCGTTCGCTATGGTGCGCGGGTAGTTGACTCCCGTACGCGGAAGGTCGAGGTGAGTGCAAGCGCCGCGTTCAAGCCGATCCGCAGGATCGGAGGAAACACCGGATGGTACGCCGGTAACTGGCTCTGGAGGCTCAGGGGTTTTCTTGATTTGATGATTGGTGGGCCGGGTATGAGGCGCGGCCGGAAGGATCCGGAGCTTCCCGGAGTTGGGGAGACGATCGACTTCTGGCGCGTCGAGGTCTTCCAGCCGGATCGGCTGTTGCGCCTGTATGCGGAAATGCGGTTGCCGGGTCGAGCTTGGCTCCAGTTCGAAGTCGAACCCTCCGGCTCCGGCTGCATCATCCGTCAGACGGCGGAGTTCGAACCGCTGGGGCTCGCAGGGCTTGCCTACTGGTACGTTCTCTACCCTCTGCACCAGCTGTTGTTCGAGCGCATGCTCGGGCGCATCGCCCGGCTTGCCGCAGGCCAAGCGGCGGATCGCTTCAGGAAGGGTGCTTCATGATGCGATCCCTGGTCGTCCTGGTTTCGCTGCTCGTGCTGTGTTTGGGAGCCGGTTATCTTGGCTCTCTGGCGACGTCGGAATCGGTTCGCGATTGGTATCCGACGCTAGCAAAGCCACGGTGGACGCCTCCTGACGGCGTCTTTGCTCCCGTCTGGACGGCGCTCTTCGTGTTGATGGCGGTCGCTGCATGGCGGGTCTGGACTCGATCGCGGTTCAAGGGAGCACGGCTGGCTTTTTTGCTGTTCGGGTTGCAGTTGGTGTTGAACGTCATCTGGTCTGTCCTGTTTTTCGGACTGCGCATGCCCGGCGCCGCCCTGTTGGAGATCCTCTTGCTCTGGACAACGATCCTGACCACGGTTCTGGCTTTCAGGGCTCACAGCATCATCGCGGCATTACTCCTCATGCCTTATCTCGCTTGGGTGGGGTTTGCTATTTATCTCAACTACGGCATCTGGAAGTTGAACTCCTGAGGACTCATCCCCTTGGCCGCAAACGGTAAGTGGCCCTGCACGCTGCCCGTGAGGGGCAGTGCGTGAGAGGGCCGTCAGGACAAGGCGCTCGCCGCCTGGCGTGCACAGGTGTAGCGGACTTGTCGCTTCCTTCGGCCTTCGGGTCGCGGAACACGAGTCATGGCCTTTACTGTTAACCGGCCGTCAGACATTTCTTTCTGGAGCACACCAGAACCACGCCATTGGTTTTCACGAATCACGAATCACGAAACACGGCTTTTATGCTTTTTCACTAACCACGGCCTTTCCGATGCCCGAGCACACTGAGGGCTGCGGCTGCAGCCATCTTGTGGTCCTTGCGCCACGGCGTTCCCGCCTCTCGGCCGAACTGGGCGATGAGAGAATTGACCTCGGCTACCTCGACTCCCATTGCTTGGGCCGCCAGTGCCGTCGGGTCGGTCTTGCGAGGGTACCTCCGGACCTCCATTCCGAGTTCGGCCGCGGCTTCGGCCAGGGCCTCGCGGTACAGCATGCCGTCGGCGGCCAGGGTCAAGCGACGTGAGTTCAGAATCTCCTCCAGCGAGTCCGGCAGGCTGTCATATGGGCTCGATGGCAGGATCAACACCTGGGCGCGATAGGTCGCCAGCAGGGTCGAGATCGCCGCGCTCGCGTGTTTCGCCACCGATCGTCTCACTCGGTCCACGAGATCGATTGCTGTATCGATGTCCAGGCTTAAGGCTTCGTGGTGGTAGGGCGCGCTCGGCAGGCCTTTGTCGATCAGCTCGACGCGCCGACGATCGAGCAAGACCGGAGAGGCGCCTGCTACCGCAAGGGTGACCAGCTCGGCCCGAGCGTAGTGGTCGGCGGCTCCGATGACGGCTTCGGTGGCGCTCATCGAAGGGGATTCTATCGCGGGCGTGCGGCAGGTGCTCCCTTACTCTCCCCTTCCGCTTCCGTCGTGGCAGCCTCTACCGGACGGCCTTTCCTGCAACCGCCATCTCTTTTTCAGCCCCACTGCGGGTAGCTACCACACGGCTCTCGATCGGCACGCCGCTCTTGAGCTCGACTTCCAACACGCATTCAAAGGGGAGAATGTTCCCGTCCGAAAGCACGCCGGCCTCTGTGACCAGCATCTGGAGTTTGTTGGGCTGGCAGAGGAACTCCACCGCCGCCTGCGTGCCCTGCGTCGTCACCCCGCCCACGAGCAGGATGCGCCGGTCGGGCGCGAAGCCCGGCAACAGCCGGATCAGCGCGTAGTCTCGCCGTCCCGGGTCGGGCCGCGACCCGTCAAAGACGGCAGGCTCCCCCGAGCGTGGCTGCCGGTTGACGATCACCGCGCCATAGCTGCCCACGAATGGTTCCAGAGGGCGGAAGAAAAACTCTCCTTCTTCACGCAATTCCCGCAACTCGTTGACAGGCAGGTTCTCCACCGGACCTCCGATGAAAACCAGGTTTGCGTTCTTCGCGTCGTCCCACCCCAGCAGTCCGCCCCGTTTGACATCGATCCGCCGGCCCATGTGCCAGAAGACTTCGCCGAGCGCATGGACCGCCATGACTTCCCCGACACCCGTATAGGTGTAGACAAGCTCACTGCGCCGGTGCGCGGATGCATCGAAGTAGAAAAGACCCGTCGTCCCGGCATTCCCGACAAAGGGAGCGTTGCTGTAAACGACCGTAGGCCGTTCCGTCCCTCTTGCGAAAGCGCTCCAGAAGGAACTCACAATGTCCTCCGACTTCGCCTCTGCGGCGCGGTTCGCAGGGTGCTGCATCACGTGGCCAATCCATCCGATAATCAGGATGACCACCAGGACCGCCACCGCCGCCTCCAGCAGGAATCTCATGCTGAGCGTCGAGCGCCCCGTCCGTAGCGCTCCGCCTGCGAAAGCGCCGTCCTTGACCTGCCGGCCCGGTTCCGTCGCTTTAGGGTCGTGGAAAAAAACTCGGTAGTGCCCTTTCGGAATGTCGACGATGCATTCGTCCTCGGACCCCTCTGTCCGATAGTATTCCGCCAGTTTCTGTCGTAGCCGATTCATCGTTACCCGCACGATCGAATCGGCCTGGGAGTCGAAGTCCTCGCTCCTCCCCAGGACTTGCGTGGCGATCTCGTATTCCTTGATGGCTGCCGTGGGCGATTGCAGCGATCGCTGTCCGACGTAGAGAAGAACGTTCTTCAGGGTGTCCGAGCCCTGAAACGTGCCGCTCGACGCGACTTTGTGAAGCTCTTCCAGCCTCTCCACTGATTTGACTCTATCACAGGCTGTTTTTGGTCATCGGCGCTTCAGGTAACACCGTGTAACGTCCTCCACAAAAGAGAGAAACCTCAGCCACAAGCTGTTGATTTCATGAATCTTGCAAGGTGCGTTCCTGGCATAACCGTGACATAACCGTAACAAACTTCACCCCACGGAAAATCAGTGACAGTCTGAGGATACGAGATGTGCGTGTCGACTCCTTGCCGATCTCGCCGTGGTCTTCGGGGGGTCGGGAAGAAAAGGAATAGGGGATTTTCATGTCACTGAGAGCATTCACTCCTGCGGCTCCATTGCTGTCCGCAGCTTTACTTCTGGTACTTTGCTTTTCCCTTGCAACCCTGTCACCGGCTCAGGAAGTGAGCGCCGGGTTGACGGGTTTTGTCACCGATCCCAGCGGGGCGGCTGTCGTTGCCGCCGAGGTGACCGCCCGGGAAACCAACCGTGGCGCCGAGTACACCACGCAAACCAATGCGGAGGGCGTTTATATCTTCCCCCGCATTCCGGGTGGAATGTACTTGTTGACCGTGCAATTGGACGGTTTTCGCACCTACAGGCAGTCCCGGATCCTGCTTGAAGTCAACCAGCGCGCCCGTATTGACGTCACCCTGGAATTAGGTGCGTTGACCGAGACCGTCGAGGTCATCGGAGAAGCGCCGCTGCTCAATACCGACACGACCATCGTCGGCCAGACTCTCGATACCTCATCTCTGACCGAAACGCCGCTGGCCAGCCGCAACTTTATCGAGTTGACGCTGATGGCGCCGGGCACGACCACAACGAGTCTTTCCGGCATGCGGGACAGCCAGCGCAGCGGCTACGGCCAGGCGCGGCCCTATGTGAATGGCAACCGTGCCCAAGCCAACAACTTCCTTCTCGACGGCATTGACAACAATCAGGTGTCGGATAACTACACCGCCTATCAGCCGAACGTTGACGCCATCCAGGAAGTCAACATGATCACCAACAACGCTTCGGCCGAGTTCGGTAACTTCCAGGGTGGCATCATGAACGTGGTCATGAAGTCGGGCGCGAACGATTTCCACGGCACACTCTTCGAGTTCTTCCAGAACGACAGGCTCAACGCCAATAACTGGGCCCGCAACTGGCGGGGCAACCCTCGCCCGCCGGTCCGTCTGAACACTTTCGGCGGCACCTTTGGGGGGCCGGTCCGCAAGAACAAGTTGTTCTTTTTCGGAAACTATCAGGGCATCCGCCGCGTTCGCCCGGCGGCGGACAACAACTTTAACGTCATCCCGGCCGGATTCCGTCAGGGTGATTTCTCCGAGCTGCTCGCCGTCGCGGGCATTCAGCTTTATGATCCGCTGACGACGGACGCCGGCGGCAACCGCGATCCCTTCGCAAACAACCGGATCCCGATGAGCCGCATCGATCCGGTTGCGAGCAATCTGTTCAACGACTCGAGCCTCTACCCGCAGCCGCTGACCGGCGGACTCGAGTTCAACCAGAACGATCGGCGCGGCAGCACGCTGACGACCGACCAGGGCGACATCAAGATCGACTACAAGCCCGGTGTTGCGGATGACATCTCGTTCCGATATTCCATCGGACGTCAGAGCCGTCCCGGTACGACGACATTTCCGCTGAGCTTCGGCCGCTTCAGCGAGTCGCCGTTCCAGGCCGCGGTTCTGAATCATACGAAGACATTCGGCTCGTCTATCGTCAACGAAGCTCGCTACGGCGTGAACCGCATCACGATCGACAACGGCGGCCTCGACAACGGTCTCGGCGACATTGCCGAACAGCTCGGCATCGTTGGCGCCAACGACCGCGGACCCGGATTGCCGCAGATTCAGTTCAGAAACGGACGCGCCACAAGCATCGGAGCCACGAACATCGGATCGCAGGCGTTGTTCGCCAACACCACTTTCCACCTCGCCGACAACATGACGGTGGTTCAGGGCCGCCACACGATGAAGTTCGGCGGGCAGTGGCTGCGGCAGCGCATGAACACGCTCTATACCGGCAACACCGGCCGTACCGGGTTCATCCGCTTCGACGGACGGTTTACCGGCGCGAACCCGGGCGCGGTCGGTTCGGCCGAGGCGGATTTCTTCCTCGGAGCTCCCTCGCGTGTCGGGCGCGGCGTCACCAGCCTGTGGGGACACCGCAAGCACATCCTCGGCTTCTACCTTCAGGATGACTGGCGTGTCTCCGACAGCTTGACGCTCAATCTCGGCCTGCGCTGGGAGTACCACAGCCCCTTGGTCGAAGTCTACGACCGCCAGGCGAACTTCTCCCCGTTCTCCGGCGAGCTTCTCATCGCCGGTCAGAACGGTAACAGCCGTGCTCTCTACGATCCGTTCAAGAAGGACTTTCAGCCCCGCTTCGGATTCGCATGGACTCCCGATGCCCTCGGCCGCAAGATCGTCGTTCGAGGAGCCTACACCATCTCCTCCTACATGGAGGGAAGCGGAACCAATCTCAGGCTGCCGATCAATCCTCCGTTCCAGCAGGAAACCGAAGCGCGGTTTGACGACGGCACGTTTGTGCAGCCGGCGATCAGCACCTCCGAATCCATCGTTGCGCAGAGCAACCCCGGCGATCCCTTCGCCAATGCCAACATTCGCCTCTGGGACCCGAAGGTGCGTCCTGCCAACAGCCAGCAATGGAGCCTGGTCATCGAGAACCAGTTGCCTCATCAGACGGTGCTCTCCATGGGTTATATCGGCCAGAAGGGGCATCACCTGATCGTTCCAATGCCCTATTTCCAGCGGACTTTGCTTGCCGATGGCGCGACGGAACCCAGCCCGTATCTGAGCGGGAACCCGGCTCTCGCCGGCATCTCTCAGATTTCGGGAACCGAGTCGAACGGCAACATGATCTACCACGGGCTGCAGGTCAACGCCCGCCGCCGTTTGAACGCCGGGTTGACGTATCAGTTCTCGTACACCTTCTCGAAGACCATGACCGACTCGCTCGGCTTCTTCGGCGATGTCGGCCAGGTGGCCGGGCCCTCCGCCTACTGGCAGAACCTCAACGACCGTCAGGCCGAGTGGGGTCCGGCGTTCTTCGACGCCAGGCACAATGCCACGCTGTCGTTGGTCTACGAACTGCCTGAAGGGGACGAATGGAACTCCCCCCTGAAAGCCGTCTTGGGAGACTGGCAACTCGGCAGCATGCTCTACATGCGCAGTGGTTTTGCGATGACGGTTCGGTCCTCCGATAACTCGCGTACACGCTCTCGAGGCGCCCGTGCGGATCGTATCGGTGACGGCGCCAAAGGACCGCGGACGGTGGGTCCGGGCGGCGAATGGTTGGACACCTCCGCCTACGCCATTCCGGCGTTGGGCACGTTCGGAACGGCCGGCAACGGCACGTTTCGCGGCCCCGGGCTGTTCGACCTCTCGATATCGCTGCAGAAGTTCTTCCCGATCACCGAGAAGCAGCGAGTCCAGCTTCGCGCGGAAGCGTTCGGCCTCACCAACACACCGGCCTTCCAGGGAGTCAACCGCTCGGTCAGAAGCCAAACCTTCGGCCAGGTTCGCGGTTCTCAAGGTGAGCGGCGCATTCAGCTCGCTCTCAAGTACATTTTCTAGTCGGTTTCATTCATCCGCTGTTCCAGGGCCACCCTCATGGGTGGCCCTTCTTTTTTCTGCAGGGAGAAGTCCCGAATGCTGAGACATGATCGGAATTAACCTGCAAGCGCGGTCCAGAGAGTTCTACGCGCATATCTCCCCGTGTGCGGAGGCGATGTGCGTGAGAGGGCCGTCAGGATGGGGCGTGAGACTTCTTCGCTGGTAACACGGCCTTTAAGGTCTTTCACGAATCACAGGGTTTTTGGTAGTGAAGGGCTTCAGTCTTTTTCCCCGGCTCGACCTGCATAGCATGAGGAGAGAAGAGCTGTTTCTCATGTCTCGTAATGCCCGATCCGTGACGCAAGAGAAACGAATATTCATCGGCTGTCAGGCGTTGAGTACCACTGGATCGCTTCCAGGGGATTTCACGAAACACGAAACACGGCTTTCCTGAATCACCGCCTTGTTTCCTCGCCTACGATTTCCCGGCATTTCCCACGATTTCCCGGCCCCCCGGGCGCGCAAATCAGATGGCAGCGCACAGTCGGCCGTTCTCGATCGGCCTCGGAGAAGAGCTCTGCTGAGAATGCCTTGGCGCATCCGGCAGGCTTGGCGAGATGCTTCGAGTCGTTCGGGTCGCTGGTCCGGACTCCGGGACAGAGTCTCCATGGTTGCGGAATTACGAGGACGTTGTGCTAAAATCCCAAGCTTTTAGCCTGCGTTTCTCATCCCGTGCTTCGGCCGGCAGAGGGTGAAAAATGCAGAGTGAGACCGCTATGAATACCAACTTGCCTGCGGAAGAGGTGCCGAGAGGTACATTCGACGGACTCCGAAAACACTGGACCTCCGATCTGCTTTCCGGTTTTCTCGTCTTCCTGATCGCACTCCCTCTGTGTCTTGGCATCGCCCTCGCCTGTGGGTACCCGGCCATAGCCGGAATCTTCACGGCGATTATCGGGGGCATCCTCTCCGCTTTCTTGAGTAACTCGGAGCTAACGATCAAGGGACCCGCGGCCGGTCTCATCGTCATCGCGATCGGCTGCGTCACGGACTTCGGCTTTACCGCGGGGCGGGACCCTGCCGCGGACATGCAAGCGTACCGCCTTGCTCTCGGCGTGGGCGTGGTCGCCGGGGTCATCCAGATACTATTCGGAGTGTTCCGGTCGGGTATTCTTGGGGGCTTCTTCCCCACTGCGGCCGTGCATGGGCTGCTCGCCTCGATTGGCGTGATCATCATCGCCAAGCAGTTCCCCATCACCATGGGTTTGGGGTCGGAAGGTGCGCCGCTGGAGCTGCTTGCCAAGATTCCCCAATTCATAGCGGATATGAATCCGGTAGTCGGCTTGATCGGGATCATCAGCCTGGTCGTGATGTTCGGACATCCGTTGATCAGGATTCCGCTCCTCAGTAAGATTCCCGCTCCTATGGTCGTCTTGCTGATCACCGTCCCCTTGGGTCTGCATTTCGGAGTCAGCCAGGAGCACACCTATTCGTTCGCCGGACGGGATTACTCGCTAGGCCCTCACTTGTTGGTCAATGTACCCGCCAACATGTTCAGTGCGATCACGTTCCCGGACTTTTCCGGTGTGATGACCGCCACGGGCTTCCAGTACATCGTGCTGTTCTCGTTGATTGGGAGCCTCGAGTCTCTTCTGAGTGCAAAAGCCGTCGACGAAATCGATCCCTGGCGCAGAAAGACGAATCACGACCGCGACCTGCTTGCGATTGGCGTCGGCAACACGCTCGCCGCCTTTGTAGGCGGGTTGCCGATGATCTCCGAGATCGTGCGCAGCAGGGCGAATATCGATAATGGCGCGAAAACACGCTTTGCCAACATGTTCCATGGGCTGTGCTTGCTCTTGTTCGTGGCGCTGGCGCCTGCCCTGATCAATCAGATTCCGCTCGCTGCGCTGGGAGCGATGCTGGTCTTTACCGGGTTTCGGCTGGCCTCGCCTCGCGAGTTCGTCCACATGTACAAAGTCGGGCGCGAGCAGTTGATCATTTTTGTTGCAACCATTGTCGGCGTCCTGGCGACCGATTTGCTCTCGGGTATTGCCATCGGCATCGCTGTCAAGGCCCTCATCCATCTCGTGAATCGGGCTCCGGTTGCGTCGCTGTTTCGATTGCGGGTCGACATCGACCGCAACGACAAGGACGGCGTGAAGGTCAGCGTCAAAGACTCCGCGGTGTTCAGCACCTGGATCGGCTTGCAGAAGAGACTGCAGAGCGTGCGGGATCAGCCACGGGTTGTCCTGGATTTGTCGGAAACCTTTCTGGTTGATCATACGGTGATGGAGAGGCTCAACGAGATGCAGCAGGAGTTTCGGGAGCATGGTTCCGAGCTGGTCATCGAGGGGCTCGGCTCGCATCGGAAGCTGTCGGAGCATCCGTCGTCGGCCCGGGTCAGGCGCGCTCAGGGAGCCGCCTAGGAGCCTCTCGGGCAGCGCCTGCCTGTAGAGGGACGTTATCGGAAGTGAACACGACGACATCACAATCGACCCCGCAAGCCTCGGCGGCTCTGTCCATGGAGGAACGAGAGAGCGTCCGCCGTCAGGTTGGCGAAGCATGTCAATCGGTCGCCCAACTCTGGCCGCTCAAGACGTTCGCCTACCGCAACCCGATACGAGGGTTCGAGCATCTGCCTTTCGATGAAGCGGTTCGGGAAGGGAAACGCTTGCAGGGAGGGGTCGGATATCTCCCGAATCACGAGTATCGTCAGTTCTACCGGGACGGACGCATCACAGAGAAGAATGTCCGCCGTGCGTTGGACCGTTTCGGGCCGAGAGCAGACTCGGAGTCGGCCGTCCAGGCGGGTTCCCGACGGATCGATTCCTCGGATGTATTCCTCCAGCACCTCCTGTCGGGAATCGAAGCGTTGGAGCCCGCGCTTCTGGACTGGACGTTGAAGCAGGAAGGCCTTGACAATCCTCTGAGCGAGGACCCGCCGGCTGAAGGTAATGGTAAGGCGGATCTGTGGGAAAGCGCATTGTCCGTTCTGTACCATCAAGACCCACTTGTCGGCGGACCAAGTGCATCGGGGGAAGATGCGACTGGTCGTGAGTCAGCTCGGCCTGGCGCTGATCCCGACGCGGCATTGCCGGACGGACGGACCATCGGTGATTGGCTGGACCTGCTGGCGGGAGCTTCGATTGTCGAGCGGATCGACGCCCAGATGATCAAGTGGACCGCGGCTTTTCTCGACGAAGGCATGGCCGGATGGGGGATGCCTTCGAGGAAGCGTGGCTTCTATCAAAGCTGGCGAGAGCTTGCCGCGCGCGATTTCTCCTGCCGCTTCCTCGGAGTGAAGAACTTCGCACGCAAGGTCCGGTCGCTGCCCGATGCGCCGGAAGAGGCTGTCGCCCACTGTTTGCATCGGCTGGAGATGCCGCCTGAGCGTTGGAAGGATTATCAGTCGCGCCACTTCGCTCAACTGCCCGGGTGGACGGGGTTCGTTCGATGGCGCAGCGAGACCCCCGAGTATCCCGCCCAGCACGAGCACCCGATCGACTTGGTTCAGTATCTGGCGGTGCGCCTCTTCTACGAAGTGGAGCTTGTCAATGCCTTTTGCGAACGGCAGTGGAGTATTCCCGGGACACTGTCAGCCATCTCCTCCTGGTGTCGAAGCAATCCTGACCGGCCGGCTGGCTCGGCGGAACAGGACTCCCATCATGCGGACGATCGGACGCTGACGCTATGCCGCGATGCATGGCGGCTCTTTTGGTTGGCCCGCAGCCTGGATCTGACTCCCGGCGATGTGCGAACGTTGTCCTTGGCCGATGCCCGGACGCTGCTGGCATGGTTGGATGCGTTTCCGCAGGACGACCACGGGCCCGTCTGGCTCGAAGCCTATGAGGACGCTTTCCGGGAGGAGTTCGTTGAGAAGCTGTCCGCGCACGGCGGGAGCGGGCAGGGAACGGACGGCCGTCCTCGAGCCCAGTTGATCTTTTGCATCGATGCGCGCTCCGAACCCTTTCGGCGGCAGATCGAATCGCAAGGACCTTATGAAACCTTTGGTTACGCGGGGTTCTTCGGCGTGCCGATGAGCCATCAGGCTTTTGACACCACCGAGCGTCTGGCTCTGTGTCCGGTATTGCTCAAGCCCGGACACGCCGTTGCTGAAACGCCTCGCTCCGGAGAGCAGGCTCCCTTGCAGACGTTTGCATCGGGGACGCGCTGGCGACGCTTGGGAGACGAGCTGTTTCACGACTTGAAGCAACACCCCGTAAGTTGCTTCATGCTGGTTGATGTGCTGGGGCTCCTGTTCAGCATCGGACTGATTGGTAAGACGTTGATTCAAAAGCCGTTTGTCAGCGCTCGAGACTGGGTCAGGCGAAAGGTCAGGCACCCGTTTAGAACCCACATACCTTTTTCGAGATCCGAGGTCGAAGATGGCTTCGAGGAGACTGCAGAGGCGAAACTCGGGCGGCTTCCTGGATTCACTCTCCAGGAGCAGGCGGCTTTCGTCGAAGGCGGCCTGAGGATTATTGGCTTGACCCGGCGCCTCGGCCGCCTCGTCATCGTTTGCGGTCACGGCTCCGTCACGGAAAACAATCCCTATGCCGCCGCCTATAACTGCGGTGCCTGCGGGGGTAGCCATGGCGACCCGAATGCGCGTGTTTTTGCGGCAATGGCGAACCATCCCGATGTTCGCAGCACTCTCCGGCGCAACGGCCTCGACATCCCCGAAGACACTTGGTTCCTCGCCGGGAAGCACGATACGACGACCGATCGGGTCGCATTCTACGACGTGGTCGATTTGCCGTCGAGCCATGCCGAAGACCTGCGTGAACTGGCCCGTGATCTCGATGAAGCGGGCGCCCGCCAGGCTCTCGACCGGTGCGGCCGTCTTCCTCGCGCTCCCAGGGGCATGTCGTCCAAAAGTGCCTACGCGCATGCGCTCTCTCGCAGTACGGACTGGGCGAACGTCCGGCCCGAATGGGGTCTTTCCAGCAACGCCGCATTCATCATCGGGCGTCGCCAGGTGACCGCGGGCCTTGATTTGTCCGCTCGGGCCTTCTTGCATTCCTATGATCCGGATTCGGACCCCGACGGCGCTCTGCTCGAGAAGATCATGACGGCCCCGTTGATCGTCGGCGAGTGGATTAACATGGAATACTACTTCTCCGCTGTCGATCCTTGGTTCTACGGCAGTGGCAGCAAGGTGATCCACAATGTTGTCTCCGGTGTTGGCGTGATGCTCGGAAGCCAAAGCGATCTCCAGAGTGGCCTCCCTGTGCAAAGCATCAATGACGGCGATGTTCACTACCACGAACCGATGCGGCTTCTCGCCATGATCGAGGCTCCCCGGGAGCGAATAGCTTCGATTATCCGTAAGCATGAAGTTCTACAGCAGATCTTCCATAACCAATGGATGAATCTGTTGGCGCTCGATCCGCAAACCAGGGAATTCCACCGCTATCATCCGGACTCTACTTGGGAGGCCATGACGTTGTCGCGGGCCGCGTAGTGCTCGGCGACCCTGAGACCAAGACATGAGCGTCCTTCTCTCAACTACCCTGCCGCACAGGACAGCCGCTCTCTTCGTGCTTTGGCTGCTCCTTTCCGAGAGTTACAACCTGCCTCACATGGCGATTGGATTGGCCGCGGCGATTACCGTCGCCCTCCTGAACACCGACAGGCTGACTCCGGTCGCGTACCGCATTTACTGGCTGAGGCTGGCCGCGTACCTGCCCTGGCTCCTTTGGAGGATTTTCGTGAGCGGCGTCCACCTCTCCTTCTTGATCCTTCATCCGCGTATGCCCATCGACCCCATCATGTTCAGCCATCGAACGAAACTGGCCAACAAGAATGCAGTCGTCCTTCTCGGCAACTCGGTCACGCTCACTCCCGGCACGCTCACCGTCGAGGCCAATCCCGATGAAGTTCTCGTCCACGCCATGGATGAGTACTCCGCGCAAGACGTGAAGACTCTCCGGCTCGATCGAAAAATCGCAAACCTGTTCAAGCGAACGGAGGCTCTAGGGTGACGGGATTTCATTTGTTCGTGCTCAACATCCTCGCGGCCATGATCATCATCTACTTGCATCGTGTGGTCCGCGGGCCCACGGTCTACGACCGGGTCTTGGGGCTGAACGGCATCTCCACGAAAGCGATCATCCTTCTGATCGTCATTGGTACCGTCTACGAGCGCGTGGACATGTTCGTGGACATCTCCACCGGCTATGCCCTCCTGAACCTGGTGGGCGCGCTGGCCATCATTAAATATCTGGAACAGAGAGGAACTGCCTGAATGGAGTTGATCGGCGCTGGCCTGATGCTCGTGGGCCTGTTCTTTCTGGTCGTGGCCGCCATTGGGATGGTTCGTCTGCCGGACGTGTTTTCTCGTTCGCATGCCGTGGCTCTCACCGATTCGCTCGGTGCGCTGTTCCTTCTGGTGGGTTTGGCGGTCGAACATGGTTTCAGCCCGAATGCTCTCAGGATCCTCGTTGTACTGGCGTTGCTTTACATTCTGAATCCCGTGATATCCCATGCAACCGTCCGGGCTGCGCTTCGTTCCGGGATGAAACCGTGGAGGCGGGAGAGCGGATGACATACTCGTTCGAATTGCTCTTGCTGGTGCTCCTGATTCTGACCGCGGGCGGCGCCATCGTTGTGAAGGACCTGATCAGCGCCGTGGTCATTCTCGGCTCATACAGTTTCTTCCTTGCGCTTGTTTGGGCCTGGCTGGGGGCCGTGGACGTGGCGTTTGTCGAGGCGGTCGTCGGAGCCGGCTTGGCCACCGTGTTCTTCTTGCTCACCCTGTTCGGCACGGCGCCCAAGGATACTCTGATTCGGCGGACTCCTCCCCCCATCGCCGCCGTGATTGCTCTGCCGTTGCTTGGCTTGCTGCTTCTCTATGCCGCCGACGATCTGCCGGCCTTCGGAGACCTCCAGGCGCCCGCCAGCGTGCATGTCTCACCGTTCTACTTGGAGAACAGCTTTAGCGACACTCACACTCCCAATGTCGTCACCGCAGTCCTCATGGACTATCGGGCGCTCGACACGATGATGGAGACGGCCGTGATCTTTACGGCCGGCATCGCCTGTTGGCTTATCCTTCGCCGGAGGGTCTCATGATTCACACCGGACATGAGAGCATGATCGTGCGGCGCTCGGCTGCGTTGGTCATTCCTCTTGTGCAGCTCTTCGGTCTGTATGTCCTGTTCTTCGGTCAATACGGACCCGGCGGCGGCTTCGTCGGAGGGGTCATGTTGGCGGCGAGCCTCATCGCGGGAATCCTGGTGTTCGGCCCTGATGGACAACCTGCGGCTACAGCGAAGAAGCTGCTGAAAACAGACGGTTTGGGCTTGCTCATCTTTGCGGGTGTAGGGGGCTTGTGTTTGATCGGCGGTGGAGCGTTCCTGAACTATTCCAGCATGCAGCTGCCGGGCCTGGATGATCCCACGCGCCGTTACTTGGGGATCGTCCTGACTCAGATTGGTGTTGCGGCCGACATCGCCGTGGCAGCCGTCTCGATCGTTTTCAGCTTGTATTCGGCCAGTAGCAACGAGGTGTCTGATGGTTGAACTGATCGAGGCCTGGCTGTACCGGCCGAACTTTATCGCTTTCGTGATCTTGTTCCTGTGGGGCTTGTATATCACCGTCGTTCATCACAACCTCGTCAAGAAGTTGATTGGTCTGTATCTTGTCCAGACCAGCGTCATTTTTTTCCTGGTCACCACCAGCGCCAAATCAGGAGCGACCGTCCCGGTCTTGACTTCTGTGACGAATCCTGGCGGAGCGGAGATGTACGTGAATCCCTTGCCTCACGTTCTTACGCTGACTGCGATTGTGGTTCAAGTGGCGACGTTGGGCGTCTCCCTGGCCTTGGTGTCGGCTATCTATCGAAAGTTCGGCTCACTGCATGAGGCTGAAATCTTGAATCGGCTGGAATGACGTACCATCTTCCAGCTCTGGTGTTCCTGGTCCCGTTTGTCACCGCTATCGGTCTTCCACTGATAGCGCTCCGGGACGAGCGGCGCTGCCGGCCCGTGGCTCTGGCGGCCCTTTCCGTCATGGCTGCCTTGTCCTTGATGAGTCTGGGCTCCGTGTTGAATCAAGGTGAGATCCGCTATGCCTTTAGCGGTTGGGCCCCGCCGGTCGGTATTGAATGGGTGGCGGACGAGATTGCCTCGATCATGGTCGTGGCCGCGAGTTTGCTCGCCTTGGTTTCGCTGCTCTATTCTTCCCCCTTTCCCACCCAGACGTTGCAAGGCAGAAGCGTCCCGTACTACAGCATCCTGCTCCTGCTGGTATCCGGCCTTTCGGGCGTGATCTACGCCGGAGACCTTTTCAACATTTTTGTGTTTCTCGAGATCGTGGCGCTTTCCGCCTACTCCTTGGTAGCTGTTCCAGGGGGGAGGGCCTTGGTGTCGGCGTTCCGCTATCTCATCATGGGAGCTCTCGGAGCGTCGTTCTACCTGCTGGGCGTGGCTTACTTTTATTCGGCGACCGGCACCCTCAACATCGCCGACCTTGCCCAACGCACTCCCGGTCTCCTGGAGTCCAAAGCGGTCATCGGCGGTTTGCTTTTCATGTTTATCGGGCTGGGGATCAAGATGGCCCTGATGCCGCTGCACGCCTGGTTGCCTGACGCGTACACGGACGCGCCCGACACGGCTTCTCCGATCCTTGCGGCCCTGTTGACGAAAGTTGCTTTGCTGGTCTGGGTGCGAATCCTGTTTTGGGTTATCGGCTCGGGAGACTCGGAGCAACCCGTCGTTGTCTTCTCGCTGGTATGGGTCTTGGGAGCTCTCGCGTCAGTCAGCGGGGTCATTCTGGCGCTCAGTCATACGGACCTGAAAAGGATATTCGCGTATGGAGGCATAGCTCATGTCGGGCTGGTTCTGATTGGCGTGGGGCAGGGTAGTCATACCGGGTTGACGGCTGGCCTGTTCTACATCATCAACGACGCCGTGATGCAGTGCGCCTTGTTCCTGCTGGCGGGCGTGCTGGTCCATCAATACAAAGCTCGCACTCTCGATGACCTGAAAAGTGTGAACATCAGAAGTTCCTGGGTTGGCGGAGCTTTCGTTGTCGTCGCCTTATCGATGATCGGCCTCCCTCCCACAGGTGGGTTTTTCGGAAAGTGGTATATCGTTCTCAGCGCCGTTGAGAACCGCAATTATTTCGCTCTGGTGGCCATCATCGTTACGACTCTTCTAACGCTGGCGTACTTTGCCCGGGTCTTGGAGAGGATGTTTCGAAGTGCTCCGAAGTCGCCGCAGGTCCCGGACACTCCGTTATCTTTCCGGGCCAGTGTCGCGGCGCTGGCCGCCGCCATCATGGGCCTCGGCTTGTGGAGCGATCACATCGTGAGCGTGTTGCTGGAAGCAACGCGCGGTCTTGGACGATGACGGAACGAGAAGGGCTGACGGAATAACATGTCGATCTACCTGTTCATTCCGCTGTTGCCTCTATTGGCGTTCCTGGTTCTTGCCCTCGGTGGCAAATCTCTGGGTGAGTCGAGCCACAAGGTGGGTGTCCCGGCGGTCGGTTTGACGCTGGCGCTTTCGATCGGAGCGTTTTTCAGTGTCGCCGCAAGCGGCCCGATCTCCATCCCCATCTATCGGCTGATTGAAGTCGGCACACTGGCTGTCGACGTCGATTTGTACGTTGACCAGCTAACGGTGCTGTTGCTGCTGCTGGTCACGGCAGGCAGCTTCGTCGTTCATGTTTATTCGGTGCGTTATATGATCGGCGATCCGAAGTACAGCCGATTCTTCGCCGTGATGGCGCTGTTTACCTTCGCGATGGTCATGCTGGTGATGAGTAATAACCTGCTCGTCACCTACATGTGCTGGGAGGTCATGGGGATCTGTTCGTACCTGTTGATCTCGCACTGGGCGCATCGGGAGTCAGCCTGTACGGCGGCGACGAAGGCCTTCTTGGTCAATGCTGTCGCTGATGTCGGTCTCGGCTTCGGGGTCATCTTGACTCTGTTCACCTATGGCACGCTTGACATTCAGGACATTCTGGCCGCCGCTGCGGGCGCGGGCGGCAGTGGCATCAACCTGCTGGCATGGGCCGGCTTCGAATGGATGGTCGAAAGCAATACGCTGATTACGCTTTGTTTGCTGGTGGGCGCACTGGGCAAGTCGGCCCAGTTTCCTCTCCACGTTTGGCTCCCCTTCGCGATGGAGGCCCCGACTCCGGTCTCGGCTCTGATTCATGCCGCCACGATGGTCAATGCCGGACCGTTTCTTCTGGTGAGGCTCAGTCCGTTGGTCATGCTGGCTCCCTCGGCCATGACGGTGATCGCAATCGTGGGCGCCGTGACCGCGCTTTTTGGAGGCTTGGTGGCGCTCACTCAGTCGGATATCAAGAGGCTCTTGGCTTACTCCACGATCAGCCATATCGGATTCATGATCTTTGCCTGTGGCGTCGGCGCCTTTGTAGTGGCGATCTTTCACCTTCTGGCTCACGGATTTCTCAAGGGCTTCCTGTTCCTTTCGACCGGCGATTCCCTGTGGTCGATAACCCCGCACGGGAGCGCTGAAGACGGAGAGGAGCAACGTTCCACGGCGCCGGTCGCCCCATCGCTGCTGGTGGGAACTTTGCTGCTGGCTTGCATCCCCCCGCTCGTGCTCTTCTCGGGAACGTATGAGCAGATGTGGAACGTCCATGATTTGTCTTCGGCTCGGATCGCCTTCTGGATCATTGCTCTGGGTACCGTGTTTCTGACGGCGATGTACACCTTTCGTGCCGTCGTCTCGCTCTTTCAACAGAGTATGGTGCGTCAGGACGCTGCGGATTCGGGATTGTACGCTGTTCGTCCCCGTTTGTTTTCCACGGAACACATTCTCAGCGTTGGGTTGTTGACGGCCTTGGTGGGATGTCTTCTGGTGTTCCTTTGGTCGTGGTTCACCGCTTTTCTGGCGCCGGCGCTCGGGGCGCAGCCGGGCGGCTTGCTGGAGCCCTCCGGAGGCTTCTCCCCTTGGCTTGTGGCGCCGTTTCTGGCGGCGGCCGGAGGTTGGAGTCTTGCCTGGTATGCCCGTCGGCGCCGTGGATTCGCGGCGGTCAATCGTGGCGAGTGGACAAGAACCGCGTATGTCTTGCTCCTGAACAAGCTCTATGTAGACGAGATATACGATGTTTGTGTGGTCAAGCCTGCCATTCGATTTTCCAAGTGGTTGTTCTATCGCGTGGATGTTCGGGGATTCGATCTATGGAGTCGTGACTTGGCCGGCTTGTCGAAAGACTTGGCTCAATGGCTGGATAGAACGATAGAACTTCAAGCGGTGGAAAGAACAGTCCGTCAAGGAGCCAGTGGATTGGTATCCCTGTCTCGCTGGATGTGGAGAGTGATTGACCTTCGCGGGACGGATCAGGCCGTCCAACAACTGGGTCGTATCAATGACGAGACCGGAGAAGTGCTGCAGGGGATCGAACCGCGTACGCTTCAGCACAATCTGGTCGTTGTCGTCGTTTGGTTGGTGCTGGTTATCGGACTGTTGTACGGGTTGGTTTATGGAACTGCGTAGCGCGGCATGGGTTCTTGGCCTGCCTTTCTCCCCACGTGGGGAGAATTGCAGGTTAATTGCCCCTCTGAGGCCGCCGATCGTTCGAAGCGCGTGAACCGGAGTGCTTTCTATGAGTCCTGTTTTTACCGATCATCTGATTAGCTGGACGATTGCCGTTCCGTTTATCGGACTTGCCCTGTTGGCCTTTGTGCGAAGTCAGGAATGGATACGGCGCATCGCGCTGGCCATCACGTCGCTTGCCTTTGCTCTCGCCGTTGTTCTGTGGTCCCTTTTTGATGCCTCGCAGCCGGGCATGCAGTTCGTAGAGCGTTCGGAGTGGATGCCCACCTTCAACATTCAGTACGCCGTGGGCATCGACGGCATCAGTCTGCTTCTGGTCCTGCTGACGACGTTTCTGGCCCCGATCTGTGTGTTGGCCTCCTGGAAGTCGATCGATACCAAGGTGAAGGCCTTCATGAGCCTGATCCTTTTGGTGGAAGGCGCCATGATCGTGGTCTTTACGGCCCTGGATCTGTTCCTGTTCTTCATGTTGTGGGAAGTCACGATGATTCCCATGTATTTCCTGATCATTCTCTGGGGCGGGCCGGCTCGAAGAGCCGCCGGCATCAAGTTCGTTCTCTACAGCTTGACGGGCAGTCTGCTGCTGCTGGTTGGGATTCTCGGACTCTACCTGGAAGGCGGACGTACTTTCGACCTGTTGGCGCTCGCGGAAAGGACATACCCCTCGGAGGTCCAGTTTTGGATTTTCCTTGCGTTCCTCATTGCTTTTGCCATCAAGTTGCCCATGGTCCCGTTCCATTCGTGGCTCCCGGATGCCCACTCGGAAGCCCCCACGGCCGGTAGCGTCATCCTGGCCGGCGTGCTGTTGAAGATGGGCGGCTATGGGTTCTTGCGGTTCTGTCTTCCCATTCTTCCGGAAGCGTCTGCGGCCTTCGCTCCGGTGATTCTCTGGTTCTCGGTGGTGGCCATTCTGTATGGCGGATGCCTGGCGCTGGCTCAATCGGATCTCAAGAAGCTGGTGGCGTACTCTTCGATTTCTCACATGGGCTTTGTGACGCTCGGCATCTTCGCGTTCAACAGTCAGGGCATCCAGGGTGCCGTTCTGCAGATGTTCAATCACGGCATCACGACGGGCGCGCTCTTCCTGGCGGTGGGTCAGTTGTACGATCGGACGCATAGCCGCGAGATCGGCGATTACGGTGGTCTGCACAAGCCGATGCCCCGTTTTGTCGTATTTCTCTGCGTTTTCTCGGTGGCGGCTTTCGGCTTGCCGGGAACGGCGAATTTTATCGGCGAATTTCTCGTTCTCTTTGGCGGTTCCCATACAAGCTTTGTCAGGGTGTTGCTCGCAATGGGCGGAATTGTGTTGGCCGCGGCCTACATGCTCTGGATGCTGCAGCGCGTCGTTCTCGGAAAGGCCTCAACTCGGGAGGCCGCTCTGCTTCCCGATCTCGACATGAGAGAGACCGCCACCTTGGTGCCTCTGGCAGCCCTGGTCTTTATCTTGGGTTTGTATCCCGGACCTCTGATGGAGCTGATGGACTCCAGCGTGACCAGCCTTGTCGAGCAGACGGCGGAATTTGCGCCCGCAGACGTTTCGATGCTTCGGCCCTGACAGCCGCCGGCATCATCGGAATCGGACGCTCGCCCTGGCGCCGTTCGTTGTCGCGAATGCGCTCACGATGTGAACCTGCCTGTCTCATCCCGTGGGCAGGCAAGGCCCGTGCGGGTCACCAGACACGAATCACGAGACACGGCTTTTCCCTATCGAGCACGGCAAGCCGGTGCAACCAAGTCAGTGCGGTCGTGTCGCCTGCTTCTGCCTTCGGATCAAGAATTACGAAACACGGGTTTTTTGGCGCGAATCACGGCCTTGACATCTTCTGAGTGTGCACGGGTTCTGTCGACCGTTTTGGGAGTGGGTTTGGGCGGTGGAGGCGTTTCGATCCGGGTCTCTCGAAGTGTGCGCTTGCCGGCTCGATGTTCACGAACCTCCTGGAGCCCCTTGAGGACCTCCACGGCAATGTTACGCTCAGGCATTCTCGATCTCCTTGACAACCTTCCGCCACTCCGCTAGCTCAGCGCGTCTCAGGTCTTCCTTAAAGTGGGCTGCCTGTCTCATCCCGTGGGGAGGCGAGGATCGTGCGGGTCACCAGACACGAATCACGCAACACAACCTTCCCCGTCCCTCCGGCGGCTCCAATAAGAGCAACCCCAAGCCCGACCGACAGGTTTTTCACGAATCACGAGACACGAAACACGGCCTTTAGAAACTGAGGCGCAGCGATAACTGGAACTGTCGCGGGTCGAAGGCCGACGCGAACGAAAAGGGTTCTGTGACTGGTCCCCGCCGGCCGACTATTTGGGCGGGCAGGTCTTCGAGCGAGGCGTTCCCGACGACGCCGTTCACCCCTCTGAAGTTGGTTTTGTTCAGAACGTTGAACGCCTCGCCGATGGCCTGCAGGCTCAACCCTTCCGTGAGCGTGAACGTCCTCGCCAGCCTCATGTCGAATCCGAAGAAGCTGGGCCCCGTCCCGGCATTGCGGCCGAGCCCCCACGGGCGGTGGGTGTCGTTGTGACGATCGCCGATCGTGTCGAAGCCGGCGTTCAGGTTGAATGGCGCCCCCGAACGCGCAATGATGATCCCGGAAAACATGAAGTCGGCTAGCAGATTGTGCCCGAACCCGCGGCCCTTGCCCGCTTTCAAGGGAGATTTTGTCACGGCGTGCGCGACAAATCGGTGTTTACGGTGGAAATGGGACAGCGCCAGCTCGTTGCGGGCGTCCCACTGCAAGTGAGGTTCGTAGGACGAATTGTAGTCGGTGTTCTCGTCGATGTGCTTGCTCCAGGTGTGGTGCGCGGAAACGGTAAATCCCTCCGAGAACCGTTTTTTGATCTGCACGATCATGGCGTGATAGTACGATCTGCCCCAACTGCCGTAGACGTTGTCTTGCAGGATGAGGGGGTCATGGAAGCCCACGATGGGTCTGCCGTCTTCCCTGGTCCCGGCTTGGTAGACGTTGAGGTCGAGCGGCCGTATGATATGGATGCCTCGGTTGTAGTTGTAACCTGCCGACAAGGCGTAGCTGCCGATCTCGCGCTGGATTTCGAAGCTGCCCTGCTGCGAATAGGGGTTCACCGTGTCTTCGGCAAGGCGGAATCCGATTCGCAACGGATAGCCGGGACCGGGGTCGATGCCATGGATCGCCAGGTCTGCGGGCGTGATGCTCCTCTGGCCGAGAATCCCCCTCGCTTGCAGGGTCTGGTAGATTTCGGCGGAAGTCAGCGGCTCGCCGGTCAGGGCGCTTTGGATGCCCGGCGCTCCGGTCAAGGGGATGAAAACCTGATAGATCTGCTGCTTGTCGCCAAGCAGGTCATTGACGTACGTGGCTTGGCCGTCGATTCGAGCGTGGTAGATTCCGAAGCCCCCTCGAACGACCGTCTTTGTGTCCGGACTCCAGGCGAATCCCGCCCGCGGGCCGAAGTTGTTGTAGTCGCGCGGAAATCTTGTCTTCAACTCCAGTTCGTGGCGCAGGCCCAGGGTCAGCAGAAAGTTCGACGTGACCTTGATCGCGTCCTCCACGAAGAAGTTGTAGCGGTTTGCCCAGCCCAGCCAATACGGGTCGCCGAACCCTTGTTGGTAAACCGTCGGAAGCCCGAGCGTGAATGACTGGAGAGACGTCATGGGTGCGTCCACGGCCCCCACCAGGTGGCTCGAACCGACTGCCGCCAGCAGGCCCTTGAGCAGTAGTGAGGTTCCCGGCCCGGCTGCGCTGTCGACGACGGCGCTCAGCGGTATCGCCTCGGAGAAAATGAATCGGCCGCTGAAGAATGTTTCCGCCCGCACCCAATCCCGGGTCGGGTTGAAGTCGGCTCCGAACTTGAGTGTCTGGCGGCTGGTAATGCGCATGAAGTTCTGACGCGCTTGGTAGACGCGCTCCAATACTCGCGTAGGGAGAATGAAATCCCTGCCGAATTCTCCGAATCCGCTGATATCGATCGCCGGACCGTGCGGATCGCTCGGATAGGAGCCGGAGTCGTGGTACCCGAAGCCCAGGCGCGTCTCGCTGACCCATTGGGGACTGATCACGTACGTATCTCCGAAAGCCAGCGAAAAGTCGTTGACCTCGGCATTGTGGCCGCGGTTCAGCGCGGTCAGTGCGCCGAATGTCGTGTTCTGGTTGTCCTGGAACGTCCCGTTCACGCGCAGGAAAAGGTTGTGCCCGTCCCGCAGAGTGTGATCGAAGCGGGCGACCACTTGCTGCCGCTCCTCCGCGAACGGAAAAACCCCGCTGTTATTCTCGAAGAGATCCAGGACTCCGGGGTGGTTGGCCGGAATGAGCCCCGCTGCGATCTCGCCCACCAGAGGCCGGAACGGCAGGGGCGCTGCAACGTTGAGAACGTCGACCAGCGCTTGCTGCGAGTCCGTGAGTGAGGTCAGGAATGATCGGTCGGAAAGCAGCGGCACGATCAGTGTCTCGTGCCGGTCCAGGCGTTCGTACGCGCCGAACAGGAAAGACTTGTTCCGCTTGATAGGACCTCCGGCGGAAGCGCCGCTCTGCGAGCGGGTGTAGGCGCTTCTGCCCGGATCGAAGTAGTTTCGGGCCTGGAACCGGCGGTTGCGCAACAGGCCGAACAGAGACCCGTGCAACTCGTTCGTTCCGCTCTTCGTCACGATGTTGACCGTGCCGCCGGGAGCCCCGCCCTGTTCCGTCGAGAAAGAGTTCCTGTTGACCTGGAACTCTTGGACCGACTCTTGGCTGATGGCGGAGCGCACGCTGCCGGTGTTGAGAACGTTGGCCACGCCGTCGATCATGAAGGTGTTGCCGCGTCCGTTCGTGCCGCCGATGCCGAGACCGGAAGACGGTGTCGGAACGATTCGTCGGTCCGTGGCATTGGCGACGTAGTTCACGTCCACGACGCCCGGTGTCAGCAGCGCCAGGGAGAGGTAGTCGCGGCGGTTGATGGGAAGATTCTCGATGCGGACGGAATCGATATGATCGGACTGCTGCGTTCGGTCGGGCTCGATGGCCGGCCGCTCTGATGCCTCCGAGACGATGATTTGCTCCTCGGCCGCGGCCACGACAAGCTGCGGGGAAAAGGACTCCGTTTCTCCGGTGCGCACCTCGAAATCTTCAACGAGATACGGGGCAAAAGCCTCCGCCTCGAAACGCAGCGTGTACGTGCCGGGATCGAGATGACTGAGGAAATATTCACCTTCAGCCGACGTGCTGGTCTGCCGCCTCGCGCCGCGGCCCTGCTCGACGGCCGTCACTTTGGTGTCCGGGATGATCGCCCCCGTTTCGTCGTACACGTGGCCGCGGATATGGCCGGTGTTGGTCTGGGCCTGCGCCAGCACGCCGCTTGCCAGCAGCAGCACCAGAACGGTTCTCTGTTGCTGCACAAGGCGTCGAATGGAAGAGATAAGAGAACGCCGGTTCCGTAAAGCCGAGAATGTGGTCATAAATGATGTACACGGAATACTCTCATGAAGTCGATGGACCAATATTTCTCTTGGCCATCCTTATCCAGATAGTGTAGTCGAACTGACCTGCATTTCTCACCACGTGTCGAGGCGAAGTGCGTGAGAGGCCCGTCAGGACGAGGCGCGCGAGCTGCTTGGCGCGCAAAGCTGTAGGGGCCTTCGCCTCCTTCGGCCCTCAGGTCACGAATCACGGCCTTGGATAATACCGATTGAATCTACGGGGAAGGTATGGCAGCGCTAACGGGATTCGAACCCGTATTTGAGCCTTGAGAGGGCCCTGTCCTAACCCTTAGACGATAGCGCCGCTCACTCAAGATTTTAGAAGAGCGCTGAAAGTCGGTCAAGGACGCGGTCCGTTCGTCCATTTGTGAGAAGCCCGTAAGGACGATGCGCAAGCCGCCCGCGCTGGCAACACGGCCTTTACGGTTTTTCACGAATCACGAGACACGAGACACGGCTTTTCCGAAACACGGCTTTTTCCTCGTGCTATAAGAAATGAGCATGAATCGACGTTCCTTCCTGGGCGCATCGCTGGCTGGCCTCTCGGCAGGCTCCGCGGCCGCCGTACATCGAGACTCCAACCAGTACTTCGAACTTCGGTTCTTTCAACTGCGCAACAGCAAGGCCGATCAACAGCGGCGGCTCGTTCGTCTGCTGGAAGATCATCACCTGCCGATGACGAAGCGCAACCGCTTTGGGCCGGTGGGCTACATGCAGGTTTTCCTGGGCGCCGGGATGCCGAAGATCCTGATTCTCACCGCCTATCGTTCTTGGGCTGAAGTAGCCGGGAAGCAAGCTGCGATGATGGCCGATGAGTCATGGCGCAAGGCCTTCGATGCGGCGGGCGCGGATGACGATCCGTACTTCGATCGCGTCGAGACCTGGCTGCTCAGGGCGTTCGACGCTGCGCCTCGTTTGGAAGAGCCTGCGATCGAGCCCGGCAAGGCGCCGCGGCTGTTCGATCTGCGGACGTACGAGGCCGAGACCTTCGGAGACGTCGGTCGCAAGGTCGATATGTTCAATCGGGAGGAGATCAGGATCTTTCGTCGATCCGGCATTCATCCGGTCTTCTTTGGACATTCCCTCTACGGGCCGAGACAGCCGAACTTGACCTACATGGTCTGGTACGACGACATGCGCGCCCGTGAGGCGGCCTGGAAGCGCTTTCTGGATGACCCCGATTGGAAGCGTATCCGAAACAAGCCCGGCTGGACCAACGCCGAGGCCGTCTCGAACATCTCGAATACGTTTCTGCGGCCGCTGCCGTTTTCGCCGATTCGTTGAGCGGCTACACGATGCCGGGCAGTTTGCGGCGTGCGTTCGGAAAGCTGTCGAGTCCCGCTTGCATCACGTTGTTCGCCAGCGTGAGATACAGATCGCCCGTCGTGCCGGTGGTCTCGGTGTGGCGGCCCGTGACAAGCTGGTTCGCGTGGCCCGCGACGATGGCGATGAGGCCGTTGTTCTTGTGGGCATTGGCTTCGGCGTGCTCGTGGAGGTAGAGCAGGCAGGTGTTGTCGAGCAGGGTGCCGTCGCCTTCCGGAATCGATTTCAGACGGCCCAACAGGTACGCGAACTCCTGTACGTGCCAGCGGCAGATGTCGCGAAGCACGCGCTGGCCTTCCGGACCGTCCGCTTTGTGGTGCGTGTAGTCATGGTGCCGCAGCGTCGTATAGCCCAGCCAAGGCATCCGCGTCAGGCTCTGGCACTTCGTGAGCATGTAGGAAGCGACGCGTGTCTGTCCGCTGGCGAACGCATGCACGATCAGATCGGTTTGGAGCTTCGCGATGTGCGGCCAGTCTTTCATGTCGCCGCTGATCCCGGGCTCTTCGACTACGGAGTATTCGGGGGGCAAGCTGCCGATGGCGCGCTCCAGGTCGCGGATGGACGCCATGTAGTCGTCGAGGCGTTCTTGATCTCGGCGCCCGAGGTCGGCCTTCAGACTCGTTGAGCTTTCGCGCACCGAGTCAAGCACGCTCTTCTTGCGATCGACCCAAGCGGGATCTTTGATGCCGAAGATGCGGTTGAACAGATTCTGTGGAATCAACTCCGGCGGGAGTGCTCGGTCCTTGCCGGCCCAGCTCATGTTGCGTTGAATGCTGTCGCCGTGAGACTCCGGACATACCCCGACTTGCAACGACCGGAACCGCGACCGGCCTCCGATCTTGGCGGCGATGGCTTGATCGATCGAGGGTCCGCCCGCGCCGCGCCCGGTGAAGGGAACTCCCGTCATCAGTCCGCTCATCGAGCGGTGATGATCATTGCCCGGACCGGGCACCCGTGCGATGTCGTTGTCGAGTCCGCTGAGAATGTGAATGTCGTTGCGGAACGGAGCGAGCGGCGAGAGGCATGGCGTGATTCGGAAATCCGTGCCGGTTTCGGTCGGGATCCAGTAGCGCTCCGGTATGCCATTGCCGTTGAACCAGACCAGGAAGCGCGATTCCATCGGCGACTCGGTGATCCGGCCGGCCGCGTTCGCGGCGGCGTAAGCCGTCCCGGACGAATTGAACATCGCTTCGAGCGGAGGCAATCCAAAGCGGATCGTGGCGCCGCCAAGAGCCGATCCGCCAAGAAAAGTGCGCCGGGATAGTCGTCGCATCTTCCGTCCGCTCAACATTAACATGATACGCCTTCCGCCGCTGTTGCACTACCCTGTTTCGCTTGATCGCAACGATGCTTCCCAGTACGGTCTGGCAGCCTTGTCTGATCGGATGTTTAAATCCCGGACAGGTGGTGCGCTGTCCGAATTCGTAGCGCGGCCGATCTCAAGGGTCCTGAGAACCTTGATGCTGCCCGCTCCAGTGTACTTCGCAATGCGGCCTTCGCTCGCGAAACTCTCTGACGCCCTCCGCCGACACCCTCGTGCCGTCGAGGTAGAGCGTCTTCAGCCTGGACAGCTTCGAGAGCTCGCGAAGAGTTTCGTCGGACACTTTCGTTGATGAGAGATCGAGCGTTGTCAGACGGCCCATCGCCGTCAGGTGTTTCGCGGCTCCGTCATTGATCTCCTCCGCGCCGGAGAGGTGCAAGGTTCGCAACTCGCCAAGTCCGGTGAGGGATGCCACTCCGGCCTCGCTGATCTGTGTTCGACTAAGGTCGAGAAAGCGAAGCCGGCGCAACGCCGCCAGCTTCCTCACGCCCAGGTCCGTGAGCTTGAGATCCGCCGCGTCAAGGTGCTCGAGTTGGTCGAGTTGCGTGATGACGTCGATGTCCAGATCCGTCACCGCCACCGACCAGAAGCCCGAGTTGCGCATCTGGAGTCCGCTGAGGCTCAGCTTTTTCAGGTTCGGCAGCAATTCCAGGACGTGCAGGCCGAGCTCGGTGATCTTGTTGGCCCCCAGGGTCAGCTCCCGCAGCTCGGTGAGTTCGGCAAGGTGCTCCATCCCGTTGTCGGTGACTTGCGTGACGCTGATGTCGAGGGCTTCAAGACGACGGTGCGAGGCAACGTAAGACAGGCCGGTGTCCGTGATGTCGGCGCCGCGCAGGTTGAGCCGGCGCAGGTTCTTCCAGTGGCGCAGGTGGGCGAGCGACGTGTCGGAGATGTGCTCGCAGGCGAAGAGGTTCAACTCCTCGACCCCGGTGAGCGGCCTGAGCCTCTCGATGCCCAGGTCCGTGATCCGGGTTAGCGACAGGTCAAGGCGCTTCAGGGAGTTGATGCCGGCGATGTGGTCCAGGTCTCCGTCCGCGACCCAGGTGAACCCGAACCGCACTCCGACAACATCACCGGCCTCGTCGGTTTCGATCTCGCCTCCTTGCGATAGAACCCGGCTGCGCAGATCGGCGGCGTCCAAGTCCGCGCCGTGAACCGGCATGGCTGGATACAAGGCCAAAGTCCACACCAGGGCGCAATGTTTGATCATTCGTAACTTTCTATTGGATGTATCCCAGGCTCCGCAGCCGTTGCAGCTCTTCGTCGCTCAAGTTGTCGCTCGCCCCGTCCTCGTCTAGGGCGCCTTCCATCACTTTGGCGCGTTCCTGCTCCAGCAGAGACGCCAGCATCTTTACCCTGTCGGGGTTCGCCTCGCTCACGTCTTTGAGGTCGAGGGGGTCCTCCGCGTGGTGAAAGAGTTCGTATTCCGCGACTCCCTCCGCCGGCTTCGGATGGTGAATCAATTTCCAGCCGTCCGAGACGATCGCATACGCTTCGGTATCGTAAGGTCGCGGCCCGCCCGACTGCTTCGTCTCGGCCTTCTGCGCGATCGCCGGTTGCGGTTGCCAGCCGTTCGCCGCGGCGGCCTCACGTAGAGAGCTGCCTTCGGGCAAGTCCCGCGCTGCCGCCATCAACGGCACGAGGCTCTGCCCTTGGATCGTCGCCGGGAGAGGCAGATGGCTCAGTTCCAGCAGTGTCGGAGCGATGTCGATGCTGCGAGTGGTCTCGTCGAAGCCGAGGCCGGCAGGTACGAAAGCCGGCCCGTAGAACATCAGCGGGACGTCCGTGAGTTCGCCGTATACGTGTTGTCCGTGCCACATGTATCCATGCTCGTGGAAGCCTTCGCCATGATCGGCTGTGAACGCGATCAACGTCTTCTCCGCTAGGCCAAGCTGCCGCAGCTTCTCGAACAGACGCGCCATCTCCACATCCATTCCGAGGATCGAGCCGTCATACCAGCCCTTGTTGTAAGCCATGAACTCGTTCCGGTCGACACCCGAAGCCTTCAACTCATCGAGCATCGGCATGACGCGGTTCCTGTCCGAAGGATGCTTGATGAACTCCTTGACCGTCTCCACGTTCTTGTCGTGCGCATCTCGCTGGGCAGGGTCCGCCCAACGCCCGTTGTAGGGCCGGCGAGGCTCGAAAGGCGAGTGTGGGTCGAAGACGTGAAGGAAGACGAAGAACGGTCCGTCCTTTCGTGCTTCGAGCCAATCGGTTAAACGATCGACATACGTTCGGGCGGTCTTGCTTCCGGATTCTTCGATGGAGCTCCTCTCGTGCAGTTCTTCGAACCCTTGATGCAGGTTGGTGAACTTGCCGCTGAAGGTAACCGATGAGTAGCTGACCGTTGCGTAACCTGCTTCCCGGTATGCCTCGGCCAGAGTGACCGCCGCGGCCGGAAGGCGGTCCCTCATATCCGCCACCCGGTGAGCCAGCGGATACATGCCGGTGAGAATCGACGGGACCGAAACCTTCGTCCATGTTGCTTGCGCCACATTGTCACGGAAAATCGCGCCTTCGCTGCCGAGTCTCGCCAGGAACGGCGCGGTCTCTCGTTCGTACCCGTGGAAGTTGAGATGGTCCTTGCGCAACGTGTCGGCAACGACGAGAATGACGCCCTGCGGCGCCGGAGCTCCCGGCAAGGCTTCTACCTCAGGGCGTTCGGTGGCGGCAGGTGAAGCGGCGGCCCGATCCCGAATCGCGGGTCCGCCCCAGAAGCCCAGTGTGCCGGCGTCCTCTGCGTGCAGGTCGAGGGACAGCGTGATGCTTCGGCCTCCGTATACGGAAAGGTCAAGGGACGCTCCCTCCCAGCGGTCCGGCGTGGTCATCGTCCGCTGCAGCAGCAGCTCTCCTGCGGCCGGCTCGGAATCCGTCGCCGCGATGCGCACTTCGAAAGTCACCGGAGCGTCCTCGACAGTGCCCAGGTGCAGATCAAGCCACGGGTCCGACGGGAGATCCAGATCGACCTGTATCGATTCAGGCGAACGCGATACCAGTGTCTCGCGGTAGATCTCGCCCAAGCCTTGCCAGCCGACGCCCGACGGAATCCGCGACAGATGTTCTCTCCGCGAAACGATCTTGACGGACTCGATTTCGAAGTCCGCACCTGCCTCATCGGAGGGACGGACAAGCAGTTTGTGGACACTCGACAGCCGCGTGTTCCGTGGCGGCGTCAGCACGTACGTCTCGATGTTCTCTCCGGCGATGAGCGGCGCGTTCAGGTTCCAAGGCTCACTGAGCCCTTGGGCTCGCTCCAGAATTCGCTTGACATTCAAGTCTCCCGAGCCCTGCGATTCTGCGCTCAGGTTGGTGCCCTTGCTTGCCCGCATCCGAATCTCGACGGCGTGCAGCAGGTCTGAGGTATCAAGACCTTCTTTGCGCTCGACATACACGATGGGAAAGCTCGTCGTGGTCCGTCCTTGCAGTCGGCCATCTTCGGTTCGCAAAGAAGATACGCCGGCGCCGCCCTTCCATCCCAAGGTTGCCGGCGACTCCTCCGGCGGATTCTCCGGAGTCTCTCCGAACTCCCAGAGGCCCGCCGGCTCGGGCCGGGTCACCTGCGTCGGGACGTTCTTGACCATCCTCTGGTTGAAGTGGTCAACGAGCCGTATCGCGATCGGTTGATCCGAACCGCCGCAACTGCTGAGAAGCAGCAAGAGGCTGAACGAAGCAGCGGCAAGGGATCTCATGGACAGTTCAAGCTCCTGTCGGCAGGTATTCTACCAGCAGCCTTGGGGGACCGCGCCCAAGGTTGCCGCCGCTACGACCACCTTCGGCCCTGGGGTTACGAAAAACGAATCAAGGCCTTTTCGGTTCACCGGCCGTCAGGCATTTCTCCTGGAGCGAACCAAACCCCCGCCAATGGTTTTCACTAAACACGAATCACGGCTTTAACCTGCATTTCTCACCACGTGGCGAGGCAAAGTGCGTGAGAGGGCTGTCAGGACGAGGCGCGCGCCGCTTGGCGCGCGCAGGCGTACTTGAACAGTACGTTGAGCACGGCAAGCAAGCGTAACGAAGTCCTGGCGGCCATATGGCGTGCTTCGACCGTCGGGTGGTGAGAAATGCAGGGTAGGACCCTTTCAGGGCCGAATGCCGACTCGGAGGGCGCGACTTGCCACGGCGTACTGAAAGGCCTGGCTGACCTCGGTAAGCGAGTATGTCCGGGTGAGAAGCTCGGAAAAGGGAAATCGGGTGTGGTGCTGCTCGAGAAAGGCTACCGCGTCCGACAGGTCTTCCGGAGCGTAGTTGTGAACGCCCCGGATCTGCAGCCATCCGCGCACCACCCGTTCCGGATCCAGGGAAAGAGGACTGCTGGGAAACACGGCCCCGACCAGCACATAGCGCCCGCCGGTCCTCAGTAGAGGCACGGCCGCCGCCATGGCGCTGGCAGCCCCCGATAGTTCCAGTGCCAGGTCCACCCCGCGTCCCCGGCTGATCTCCATTACCGTTCGGGCCAGCATTTCGGGGCCTTCTCCGACCGCTACGCAGTGGCTGGCGCCAAAGCGTTCGGCCTGCTTCAATCTGGTTTCGTCGATATCACAGACAATAATTTGACTGGCGCCTCGGGACCGGGCCACGGCGCAGGCGGTCAGACCCAGCATGCCGGCACCTTGGATGAGCACGATCTCACCCCGGCAGCCTCCGCCGGCCCGCATGGCGGCCATGACCGTGGCCGTGGCGCAGTTGGCCGGGCAAGCCACCTCGTCGGGAAGACCCTCCGGAACCGAAACCACCGGGGTACCGGCAATCAAATGGCACACCTCCGCCAGTCCCCCGTTGAAGAGGTGTTCAGGCCGAAGGCTCTCGTGTCCGTACTTGAATAGCCGTTCGCACTTCTGTGAAAGGGAACGCCGGCAGAAGAAACACTGCCCGCAACTGGCCGCGATCGACCAGGAGATGCGATCGCCCACTCCCACCGCCTCGCCGTCCAGAGTTCGCACCGGCGGCCCCGGGCCCGTTTCGATGACTTCACCCAGGATTTCGTGGCCCAGAATGGTGGGCGTGGGGGTCTGGCGGCGGCCCTGATAGGTGTGCAGGTCGCTGCCGCAGATCGAACTGCAGCGCACCCGGACCAGCAGTTGCGAAGATCCCGGCCGAGGCAGTGGAAAGCTCTCCAGCCGGAGGGGCTCTCCCGGTCCGTCAAAGACTGCCGCGCGCGACTTTTCCATCTTCGCCTCTCTATGACTACCAGGGCAGTGAGAAGGTCTTGACCGTAGACATGAACTTCATGGCCTCGATGACGCCTTCCTTGATCCCCAGCCCTGAATCCTTGACGCCGCCGAAGGGGGTGGACTCGATACGGTAGCCCGGAACCTGGTTGATGTTGACGGTCCCGGTGCGGATTCCCTTGACCGCCTCAATGGCCGCTTGGATATTCCGGGTCACCACTCCGGCGGAAAGCCCGTATGCGGTGGCGTTGGCCAGGGCTATCCCGTCCTCCAGATCGCGGATGGCCAGGATGGGCGCCAGCGGCCCGAAGGACTCCTTGACCACCATCTCACAGGTTCTGGGGACGTCTGCCACCACCGTGGGTTCCAAGAGAGCCCCTTTTCGCCGCCCGCCGCGGAGAATTCTGGCGCCTGCCGCTACCGCCTCCTCCACCCGCCGCTCGAGCCCGGCCGCGGCAGTCTCGTCGATCACGGTCCCGACACGGGTTTCCCACTGCGCGGGATCCCCGGCAGTATACTCCCCGGTTTTGTCCAGGAACAACCGGGTGAAGGGCTCCACCACCCTCTCGTGTACCAGCAACCGCTTGACGGCGGTACAGCGTTGACCGGAATTGCGATAGCACCCCTCGGCCGCCAAGCCGGCAGCCAGATCGAGATCTGCGTCCTCAAGGATCAACAGCGGCGAGTTGCCTCCGAGCTCCAGGCACAACTTCTTGTAGCCGGCGATGGCAGCCAGGCGGCGGCCGACCGCTCCACTCCCGGTAAAGCTGACCGCCTCGATGCGGTCATGCCTGACCAGAGGCTCGGCAAATTCCTCCACGGAACCCAGCAACACACTCAGCATGGGCCCGGGAAGCCCGGCCTGATAGAGCAATTCCGCAAATCGAATGCCGGCCAGCGGCGTCTTCTCCGACGGCTTCAGAATCAGGGGCGCCCCCACGGCCACAGCGGGAGCGACCTTGTGCACCACCTGGTTCAGCGGATGGTTGAAAGGCGCGATAGCCCCCACCAGGGGAACCGGCTCGCGCAGTGTGAAAATCTTCCGCGCCTTGCCGTGCGTCGAGACATCTCCTGAAAATACCTGGCCTTCGTCCTTGAGAGCCTCGACTGCTGCGCACTGCAGCACGTCCAGCGCCCGTCCCACCTCGTAGGTGGTGTCTCGCAGGCACAGTCCGGACTCTCGAGTCACCAGCAGGGCGAACTCCTCGGCCCGCTGCTGCAGGGCGGAACGGGTGTTCAACAGGATTTCATGGCGCTGGTGGCGGGTCAGAGATTCTTTCCAGGCCAGCGCTTCCTCGCAGGCCCGGTCGAGATGTTCCCGCCCGGCCGTGGCGACAGTACCCACCAACTCGCCCGAATAGGGATTGAAAACCTCCAGGGTGCCGTCGGTCCGCAGTGGCTGACCGGCCAGATAGCCGGGTAGATCCAGAGTTCCCGCGCGGGACCGGCTGAGCGTCATCGGGAACCTCCTTCGCAAAGATAGGCGAACAGGTCGAAATTTCTCGGGTCCCTGGCCACTCCCGCCCGCGTACCAGGCTCGGAAAGCAGAAGGGGCACGGTTTCCTCGAAGCGGCCGCCGTGGGACCTCAAGTCGCCCCTCAGGGGGCTCAGGTCGTGATACTCCGGCGTGCGGCCCATCACGACATCCCGATCCGAAAACACCATCAGATCTCCAATGCGGTCCGGCGGGAGCTCCAGGTGTGTGGCTGCCTCGGGTCGCCGACACACCTCGGTCACGCCCTGACGTCGAGACAGCCATTGGACCACGTCCGTCTCGGATACTCCTTCAGCCAGGTGAATCGTCACTGCCGACCCCAGAGCCCCATGGTGTACCACGTAGGGATCGGTGATGGGACAGATCACCGTCACACCCCCGCCAAATTGCTCCCTGAGTTCACTCTCCAGGTAGATCACATTGGGCCGGCCGTCGGCCCTGGTCTTGGCATTCATTCCATGATCGGCCGTGGCTCCGACAGCGGCGCCCAACTCCAGCAGGCGGCCCAACTGATGGTCAATGGCTTCGTAAAAGTCCAGCGCCTCGGGAGCCGACGGTGCATGGCGATGCTGCACGTAATCGGTCAGCGACAGATAGAGGAAATCCGATTGGCGGCTCTCCAACAGAGCCACGCCGGCGCGCAAGACGAACAGGCTGGCCTCGGCGCTGTAGATGTCGGGACTGCCTTCCCGGACAGTCTCCTCCAGATCCTCCAGGCCCGGAAGGTCCCGGATCTGCTCAGCGGCCCGCTCCGACGAAAAAGCGATTCCCTGTAGTCCGCCAGCCAACAGGTCGCGCAGCTTTTCCTTGGCTGTCACCATGGCCACTTTCCTTCCCGACCGGGCAGCGGCCGCCAGTATGGTGTCGCACCGCAGGTAGCGGGCCGAGTTCATCATGACCTCCGCACCGCTCCCCGGATCCAGAAAGAAGTTGCCGGAAATGCCGGTGACGGAAGGGGGCACACCGGAGACGATGCAGGCGTTGTTGACGTTGGTGTAGGTGGGCAGAGCTGCCCGGACCAGCCCCCTGTAGCCGTCCGCGGCCATTCGGGCCAGGTGGGGCATGCGGCCCCGGGCGATCGCCACTTTCAGGTAGTCGTCCTCGCAGCCGTCCATGCAGATCGCTACTACCGGCTTGGCCGGCGGCTCGTATCGGCGACCGTTTACGGAGAAGGGCAAGGTGGAGATGTTTGCATTCATGGTCAAGAGAATTGGTGACTAACGTCGGACAAACAGTGCAATCGACCCGCTGAACAGGCAGGCGCCGGCCACCAGTGGGAACACCAGGCTGGTGTTATCGGCGCTTCGCTGGATCATCCAGCCGATGAAGGGCTCTCCCAGTCCCGCCAGCAGATAGGCATGCATGTTCATGACTCCCGTTCCCGTGCCGGCGTAGCGGGTTCCCAGCAGATCAGGACACAGGGCCCAGAACGCCGACTGGGGGCCGTAGGTGAAGAACCCGCAAAGGGCCAGCAACGCCATGGACCAGAAGAAATGGTACGGCAACAGGTACATGGCGGAACAGGCCAGCGAGGCAGCCGCCATGAACAGGAAAATAACCCTCGATCGATTGGAATGAAAGACCCGGTCGGACAACCAGCCGCTGCTTACCGCCCCCAGGGCCATGCCTGCCGGAAGCGCCAGGGTGATCCAGGTCCGCCCTGCAAATCCTCGCCACCCGGTCGCCAGGAAGTGGACCGGCACCCAGGTCAACAGGCCGTAGCGGGCCAGGCTCTGGAAACCGATGGCCAGGCTGGCGATCATGAAACGCCAATTGGAAAACACCTGCCGGTAGCGATGCCAGGTGGTCTCCTCGTTATCTTCCTTTCCCGCAGGCGCGGGCCGGCCTTCATCCCGATTGCCTTCCAGGTGATTCGACCCGGAGAAACCGAGTTCCTCGGGATGGTCCCGAGCCACCCGGTAATAGACCGCTCCACCCAGCAGAAGCAGCAGCACCGGGAGACGAAAGATCCAACGCCAATTCAAATCCAGGGCCAGAATGAGATTGGAGGTGGTGAATGCCAGAACGGAGGACAGACCGGCTGCGCCCACGTAAAGACCGTAGACCTTCCCTCGCTCTCGGCGGCTCCACCAATTGGAAAGTACCCGACTTCCCGGGGCCCAACCCATGGATTGCGCATAACCGTTGATGGCCCAGGGAACCAACAAACCCACCAAGCTGCCGGCGAAGCTGACCCCCCAATTGAACATACAGGAAAGCAGCGCCCCCAGGCTCATCATCCGGCGACCGCCGAAACGATCGCCCAGGTTGCCGTTGATGGCCTGCCCGGCGGCATAGCTCCACAACATGGCGCTGCTGACCCACCCCAGGCCTGCTTTGCCGATTCCCAACTCCTGCTCGATCCCAGGAATGGCGAAACCGAAGGTCTGCCGGCCGGTGTAATAGAAAAAGTAGCAGAGCATGGTGGCGCACAAAATGCGCCACTGAGCTCGCCGAAAACGTCGCTCCTCTTCCGCCATGTTTAGTGTCCCCATCGGGATGGGTGAACCCCCTCGCCTTAAGGCGAAGCCTTCAGGAGGCTTGCGGTAGGATGGCGAGGTCAAAGGATACCGCAAAGCCTCGCATACGACGTACTCACTGCACTACCATCTTGTATTCATTCCGAAGTACCGCAAGCCGGTGCTGCGGGGGATGTGGCGCAAGCTAGCGCTGTAGCCTGGAACGGAGGCTCGCTTTAGCCGACTTCCAGTCGGCGGCCGAACCCATCGCCTTCAGGCGATGGTAGTTCAGTTGTGTGCCCCGTCTTTGTGAGTCTGATGAGTGATAGAATGCCCTTGCACGTAACACAACGTCCACCGAACCAGTCTTGGCGGCGCGCCAGGAGCCCGGTGAGAGAATGACGGCGATCTGAGGAGGCACATGCATTTCATAGTATTCGCGACTCACAAAGGAGAAATGGGACAGGAACGGATGCGTTTATCGGATGCATTCGGCGCCTACCTTCATGATTCCGCCCGTCATCCTGACGTGACCGTTCATCATGGCGGTCAGACGCTCAGCGAGAGTGGCGAGACCGTTACCGGCTTGGTCCTGGTGCTCGAAGCTCCCTCGCTCGACGCGGCACAGGCATTCGTCGCCGACAGTCCCTATGCTCAGGCGGGCACTTTCGCCGAGTCCCACATCCGCCCATGGAACTGGTTGACGGGACGCCCTGGCTAAGCGCATTGCGCACCGCCCGGCGCGTTGGGTCCCCGGGGCGTCTCCGAGGGATCGTTGCTGACACGGAGCGAGTGCGCCTCCTTTGCCTGGACGGTAGTGGCGGCAACATGCAGGAAGCCGCCCGTGGCCGCGAGCGAGCGGCAGCCGGGTCGTTCTCGGGACACGAATGACTCCACCGGGGATTCCGGGCGCCTCTGGGCGTGAGAATCAACAAGGCGTGCACGGGCTAGCTGAGGGGGCCTCGTGAGCAACGGGCATGAGCGGCGCGCTTCAACCGTTCGCTACGAACCTGACGAGACTCCTCCGGCGGGTGTGACTCTGGGTTGCGGCCTGCAACTCGTGGTTCTCGGCATAACGAGCATCATCCTTATCCCTACTATCGTCATCCGGGCTGCTGGCGGAACCGACGCGTACCTCTCCTGGGCCGTGTTCGGCGCGGTCGCCGTCAGTGGCGTCTGCACGGTGCTGCAAGCGGTTCGGCTGGGCCGGGTCGGAGCGGGTTACGTGCTCTTTATGGGTCCTGCCGGGGCCTATATCGGGGTTTGTGTCAGCGCGCTTACCGAGGGCGGCCCAGCGTTGCTCGCCACTCTGGTCGTCGCGTCGTCGCTCGTCCCGATCGTGATTTCGATGCGGCTCGCCCTGTTCAGGCGGCTTTTGACACCGACTATCGTCGGCACCGTGAACATGCTGGTGCCGGCAACCGTGCTGCCGGTCGTGTTCAGTCGCTTGGCCGACGCGCCGGACGACACGGCGCTGGCCACGCCGCTCACCGCGGTGGCGACGGTTCTGGTCATCAGCGGCATCTCCTTGAAGGCAGGGACGACGCTGCGTTTGTGGGCTCCCCTCGTCGGGGTCGTTGCGGGTTCGGTATTTGGCGGGTCGTTGGGCCTCTATGACTTGGACTTGGTTGTCCGGGCTCCGTGGATCGGTCTGCCTCAGGGCGGCTGGCCGGGTATCGGGCTCGACCTCGGTCCGGCGTTCGTTGAGCTTCTTCCTGCCTTCGTGTTCGTGGCTCTCATTGGCGCCATCCAGACGATCACTGGCGCGGTCGTCATCCAGCGCGTATCGTGGCGCCGGCAGCGGGCTGTGGACTACCGGGCGGTGGAGGGTGCGGTGACCGCGGACGGTATCGGCAAGCTGCTGTCCGGCCTCACGGCGATCGTGCCGACGCAGACCATCGCGGTCAGCGTCCCGACGATCGAGCTGACTGGGGTCGCGGCGCGCCGCGTCGGAATCGCCGCCGGTGGCGTGCTGATGGCGATGGCTTTCCTGCCCAAGGTCATTGCCCTCATCCTGGCGATACCCAGCCCGGTCATCGTCGCCTACTTGACCGTCGTGCTGGCGATGAGTTTCGTGCGGGGCATGACGGAAATCGTGCAGGGCGGGATCGATCATCGCAAGGGAATGATTTCCGGTGTCGCTTTCTGGGTCGGAGTCGGCTGCCAGAACGACCTGCTGTTTCCCGGACTTCTTTCGGAGCTCGCGGGCGGCCTTCTGAAGAACGGGATAACGGCTGGCGGTATCGTGGCCATTCTCATGACCCTGTTTCTGGAAGCGACGGCGCCGCGCCGCAGCCGGATCGAAGCGGAGCTCGATCTTTCCGTGCTGCCGAAGATCAGGGAGTTTCTCGGCGCGTTCGCGTCCCGCAGCGGCTGGGGGGCGAAGATGGTCGACCGCCTCGACGCCGCCGCCGAGGAGACATTGCTGACGCTGATCGGGCAGGATGAGAACGGCGAGAAGCGAGAGCGCCGGCGGCTGCTGCTGACCGTGCACAAGGAAGCCGGCGGCGCCGTCCTCGAGTTCGTTGCCGCGTCTGGTGAGGAGAACCTTGAGAACCGGATCGGACTGCTCACGGAGACGCCCGACGACGTGCTGATGGAGCGGGAGGTTTCGCTTCGGCTGTTGCGCCACATCGCGTCCTCCGTTCGCCACCAGCAGTTTCACGACTCGGATATCGTGACGGTCCACGTGGATGTCCCGGAGACAAGCCATGGGAGCCGCTGATTCCGCCACCAGCAGGCGAGCATTCGCGTTGCGCGTGCTGGCCGGGCCAGTCGCGTTCGCCATCGTCCGCGCCGCGCCGCTGACGGGTCTCTCGCCGGGGGCGCACTTCGCTCTCGGGGGATACGCCTGGATCGTGGCGTGGTGGGTGACCATGCCGGTGCCGTGGGCGGTCACCAGCTTCCTGCCGTTCGTGCTCCTCCCGATCGGCGGGGTGATGCCTTTATCCGACGTGGCTGCCAGCTACGGACATGTAATCCTCCCCTACCTGATGGGCGTCATGCTCTTCGGCCACGCCTTTCAAAAACACGGTCTGGCGCGGAGAATCGCCCTCGCCGCGCTGTGCGTGCCGGGCGTGGCGCGTTCCGGCGGTGGCTTGATCCTCGCGATCCTGGTCGTATCCGCGGTGATGTCCGCGGCGGTCAGTGACTTGGCGGTCATCGTGATGATGACTCCGATTGCCTTGTCTCTCACACGTTCCGTGGCGCCCGGAGCGGCGCGAATGTCGGCGGCGGCGAGCCTGGCCGTTCTGTACGGCGCTGCGGCCGGAGGGCTGGCAACGCCGGCAGGCATCGTCTTCAATGCGCTGACCCTCTCGCTGCTGGAGCAGTTGACGGGCTACAGCGTCAGCTTTGCGCAATGGGTGTCGACCGGCCTTATCCTGACTCTGGCCCACTTCCCGGTCTGCTATCTGATCCTGAAGTTCATGCTGCCGCCCGAAGTGCAGGCCATCCCTAATGCCCGTGCCCGCTTTCTCAAGGAACGTGAGCAACTGGGGCCCATGAGCCGGGGCGAAAGGAACGTCCTGTTCGTGCTGATTCTGATGCTGGTGCTGTGGACCTTGCCCACAGTTGCCGAGATCGGGTTTCTCGACATTTGGTACGTGCCTCCGGTGGCTATGGTGCTGCTCTTCGTGCTGCCGGTGGCCGCGAAGCGCGGTGAGATGACCCTGGAGGCCAGGGACTTTCAGGACGGCGTCGGATGGAATGTGCTGTTCCTGGTGCTCGGCGGGATGGCGCTGGCGGAAGTATTGACCACTCTGGGCGCGATCGATTGGCTCGCCGGCATGCTGACGGGCAACGTCACCGCGGGGGCCTTGCCCTGGGTTGCGGGCCTGGCCACGCCGCTGTTGACCCAGTTGGCAAGTGGTGCGGCAACGTCGATCATGGTTTCCACGATTCTCTTCCCGATTGCAGACGCTCTCGGTTACAACCCCGCGATTCTGGCCCGCATCATCGCGGGCACGGCCCAGGCGGTGGCGTTTCCCTGGTCCAGCCCGGCCTCGGCCGCGACTTTCGCATTCGGCGCCGTTGGATTCGGGACGATGTTCAGAGTCGGCCTCGTCGCCACCGTCCTGACGTCCATCATCGTGATTGCGCTGAGCATGATCTTGGTGACGGCGATGCAAGCGTTTACCGTGGGATGACGAATAGCGGCGGTTGAGGCGCCGCATGCGGGCCGGATGCATCTTCACCGCGGCATTGGCAGGGGAGGGGATTATCGCTCCGACATTCCCTTCAATCGAAGAGTACAATGGCCGCAATCAACAGGAGTATTTCGACGTATTCGCGGAAGTTGGCGGCGGCGAAGCCGGACACTCGATTGAATCATGAAGAAGAGTTCGAGCGGGCCTGGGCCGAGCCGGGCAACACCCGGGTCGAGCTGCCTCCGGCTGACATCAACTTGGTGCTCGCCAACTACTACCTCACGAACGAACCGCTCACGTTCACCCGGACCATGCTGTGGGACATGGAGGTGAAAAAGGCTTTCCGGCCCGACCTGTATATTCCTTCTGTGGTGTCGGAGGGCAGCGCCAACTATTGGCGCCGAAGGGCGGCGGCCGACGGAACCGAATCCTTTGTGCGATCCTCGCAGCAGCGGCTCTGGCTTGAACCGTCAGAGCACGGGTTGGTCCTGGAACAGGTCTTCCTAAACCCCGCGCAGCAGTGTGCCACTTTCATCGGAGCAGCGGAACTCCTCGATAAGGACGGGAACTTGCTTCGAGCTGGTGCAGGACAGCCTCTCTTTCACGTTGAGCATTCAGTTGATGGTGACGAATCGCGGCCTCTGAACCGCTGGCGTATCGTTTACCTCACGGACCGGCCCGAGCAGAAACTGATCGAGCGGTTCGCGATTGCAAGGAACGTGTGGCTGCGTGAGTTCGTCGAAATCTACATCCGGCGGGACTTGAAGATCGAGCTGACCCGGAGGGACATCTCCTGATGCGGAGCCGTGTACGCTAATCTAGCCGGGTGCAGTCAGAGGAACCGGTGTCGAAGCCGGGATAACCACCCACTGAGAAATCTGCTGGAGAGCTGCTCAGATGAAAATCCAGGATATCCGTCACGTAGGGTTGCTGTCGCCGGCGATAGCGGCCCAAGCCAAGTTCTACCTCGAGGCCTGGGGACTCCAATCGGCCGGAGAAGATCAGCACGCACGATATTTCCGCGGATCGTCGACGGAGAACCACATTCTCAGCCTGCATCCGGCCGGCCGGCGCGGGCTTCACCACTTGGCCTTCAGCGTCGACGGACGCGAGGCGGTAGACGAGGCGGTAGCCGAACTCGAACGGCGGGGAACAACCGTCGTGGCCCAGCCGGACGACCTGGACGAACCCGGCGGCGGATACGGGCTGCGGTTTCTGGACCCGGAAAACCGCTGCATCGAGCTATCGGCCGGCGTGGCCGAACACTCGAATGGCTGGTCCGCCAAGAGATTCGAGCCCTGCCGGCTCTGCCACGTGGTCCTGAACACGGCACGGTTCGATCCGGTTGTGGAGTTCTACACCGAAGTTCTTGGGTTCCGGGTCTCGGACTGGAATGAGAATCAGATGGCGTTCCTGCGATGTGGCCGGAAACATCACGTTATCGCCTTCAATCGTGCGGATCACCCATCGGTCAACCATGTTGCATATTTGATGGCGAACGTGGATGACGTCATGAGAGGTCTCTCCAACCTTCGTGCTGGAGGCCAGGAACCCATCTGGGGACCGGGACGTCACGGACCGGGAAACAACATCTTCTGCTACTACAAGGATCCGGCCGGTTACGTGTCCGAGTTCAGCAGCGACATGGAGTACATCGAAGACGAAGCAACCCACGAACCCGCCGTGTGGAGACGGGTGTCGGAACAGATAGACCGATGGGGTACGGCCGGGCCGCCCAGCGCCGATGTCCGGAAGGTAATGGCCGGCGACCCTGATCCGGGATGGGCTGGGAACGACATCGTCTCGGATTGATGGTCGAAGGTGCTGTCAGCGCTTGCCTGCATTTCTCACCACGTGGCGAGGCGAAGTGTGTGAGAGGGCCGTCAGGACGAGGCGCGCGCCGCGTGGCGCGCGCAGGCGTTCTTGAACAGTACGTTGAGCACGGCAAGCAAGCGCAACGAAGTCCTGGCGGTCGT
>JAPPLB010000118.1 GCA_028819575.1 Bryobacterales bacterium
GCGCGCCAAGCGGCTCGCGCCTCGTCCTGACGGCCCTCTCACGCACTTCGCCTCCCCACGTGGTGAGACATGCAGGCTAGTGCTTCGAGCCGTTTACGCTTTCGTCGGCGCACTGCTAACACCTGTTCACGGTAGAAGCGCTCGATTCTCTTGTAGTTCACCGTTTGGCCTTCGCGCTGCAGCAGCGCGCACAAGCGCCGCTAGCCGTAGCGCGGATGCGCCGCGGCGAGTTTATAGCAGAGCCGCGCGCACAACTCCTCGTGCCGCTTCTCTCGCGGCCTGTAGCGGTGGCTGGAGCGGTCCAGCCCCAGTAGAAGACACGAACGCCGCTCGCTCATCAAGCAGCACTCGATGACGTGCCTCACCTCCTCGCGTCGTTCTACCGGCTCCATCCGTTTTTTTATCACCGATTTGAGGGCAACCTTGTCCAGACTGAGATCTGCCACCAACGTCTTGAGTCGTCGATTCTCTTCTTCGAGCTCTTTGAGCCTCTTCAGTTGGCTGACCTTCCTTCCCGCTGGAGAACTTCCAATCCTACTTGGTCGGGTTTTTCGGGGGCACGTCAGGGGGAGTGCTCCGACCTTACGATGGGGCAATCACCTTCAGGCAGCACTTACAATGAACACGGTTACGGCTGGCTTCTTTTCAGGGGCGACCTGACTTTGGATTTCGTTATCCCTAAAACAGTAAGTTTTTGTTCTGCTCCGACTTACAATACGGCGGCGTAAAACCAGAACAGAGAGGCGGAGTAATAGTAGGCCATCTCGAAGAGCATTCGGTTGCTGGATGCGTCCCCGATCGGCCTACGACCTATCGCAACTGCGGGTATATCCAACGGCCAACTGGATCGGGCTATCCGTCTACGACGACCTATGCACAACAAAGTTGATCAACCTGAAACGCAGAGTACGGCGGCACTCTACCTTGGACATCTTGCTCTATGGTTCGGGCCTTTGTTTGCAACTCCATTGTTCGTAGCCGCACATAATTCGGCTGACGTCACAATCTCGTTGGGGACGCTCGCAGGGATCTGCGCTGTCTTCTCGATCATGCTCTCCGGGATCACATTTTCTCTCAGCACGTGGGCCGGGCGTGTATGGCACAAACGGATTTCGATCGCTTTCTTGGCGATGGCATTCGTCTTAGCCATTCAAGGTAATCTGATCCATGATCTTTTCTATTATGGCGATTTCAATGGAAGCCCTGTGAATTTTCGGGCCAACGGCTGGCAGTTCCATGCGGAGTGGATTGGGTTCCTGCTAGCGATTCCCTTGGTCAGTTGGGCATTAGCCCGTATCCGACAGATTCCTGCCTGGATTCCGATGCTACCAATCGTTTCCTCTCTTCTGCTCGTCTCGCCAGTGCTGCTCACCCCAGTTGAAGGCGTATCGCCGAACACGGTCGGGGACGAAGTTGACTCAGCCGTGTTTCAGTTTTCAGATGCCTCGAATCTAATCCACTTACTTCCCGATGGCCTCCAGGGGGATATTGTAGAAGAAGTCCTGAATGAAGATTCCGATCTGGCGAGCCATTTCAAAGGCTTCACGCTGTTTGCGAACCATGTTGGGCGTTACCAGGGAACTGCTCCCGCAGTTGCAACCCTCCTTACAGGCGAACCGTTCCAATTTGAGCGAGGGCACGATTACGCGTGGGTCATACCCTACCTCCAGGAAAACGCGTACCAGAACTCTCTCTCCGAAGCTGGATTCCGGGTGGACTTGGTCCCAGCTTCTGGACTTTACTGCATCGGTGAAGCCGATTCATGCCATCCGCGGTCTTTCAACGATATGAAAGCGCGAGGCTATACCCGGCAAGCGTTTGGCAGTGCCCTGCACTCGATTTATCTCGTCGCAGACTTGACGCTTTTCCGGCTTTTTCCAATGGCCGTGAAAGAGAAGATTTACGATCAAGGCCACTGGTTTCTGTCAGATACGAACGCACATGGAACATCCCCTCATCCCGATCCCGTCATCCGCGAATGGACAAGCCAAATGGAAGTCACTAGCGATAGGCCTGTCTACAAGTGGTACCACTACATTGGAACTCACATCCCACCGCACTGGGATTCCAACTGTAACTACATTCGTGAACTAGCTCACGAAAGGGAAAATTACAAGCAACAGACTGTCTGTGTCCTAACTGGAATTGCTGATTTCCTTCAGAAATTGAAGAGCGCTAACATTTACGATCAAACGGCCATTGTCATCACAGGTGATCATGGCATCAATCTCCCTCCGTCCGACCAGTTGCAGCCGTCTTTCAATGCGAGTCTGTACGCGGGAATGAGTGGTTCAGCCCGACCGGCCTTCCTTGTAAAGAGGAGGCATCAAGCAGGTCCCCTTCAGGTGAGTGAAGCTCCGACCGCGCTGGAGGATGTTGCAGCAACGGTCTTGGAGCTCGCCGGCCTTGATGAGGAGAATTACGGAAGGTCAGCCTTTTCTCTGGATGATGACGAAGACCGGCCAAGACTCTTCACCCCCTATTCCACCAGTCAGCTCTGGGGAACCAACCCGGTTCCCCACGATGTTTATGAGGTCAAGGGGAATATCCGTGACGGTCAGAACTGGATCCTCAAAGACATCCTGGTATACGAACCGGCGCCATCGAGCTACCCCGCCGTAAACTACGAATCAGCTCGCCAGTTCATGCGCGGAGCTAGTCTGAATCCTAACCAGCCCGGAGAAGAGTCCTCTTGGATCAGTGGCCACCAAGTTGCTTTTCTCGTGTCGCCGGATCCAGATGTGCGGAGAGGCATGGAGATGATTTTGACTCTCCATGTTCCGGAATGGGTAGGGCCACAGAGCTTCGAAGTGTCGGTCAACGATGAGCAGATCGGATCCACGATCGAAGTACCTGCTCGGAACGACCCATTCTGGCAGGAACTGGTTGTTCCTGTGCCCGCCAAGACGTTTCGGGAAGGAAACAACATAGTTTCAGTCGTCTTCGACACGGTAGCCCAATCGCCACAGTCTGAAACATTTAGAGCGTCGTCCCTTCTAAAGTCGGTGCACCTTCGACCATAGATGCTGCCTTCTTGACGACAGCAGGAAGAATTCATCCTGTCTGGCGGCCCACTTCCTGATTGGCAATCAGAGACGCGGCGAAGCTCGGATGGGCCAATGAACGAGGAGTCCGGTAAGCAATGAAACGAAACCCTCGTGTTTTCGCGTCGTTCCGGAGGAAATTTGAGTGGGCGAGGAAGGCGCCCAAGAAACGAAACGTGCCCCGTTGGACAGTGAAACCGAACTTGTTGGGGTTTCGGTGATGGCGGGTGATGCGCCGTCATTCGGTCTCATCGAGATGGAAGTACTTGGCGAGTTGCTCCTGGGTGGGCTCGTCGGAGAAGCGACCGTAGCATTGCCCCTGCTCAAGGCGAAGTCCCGCCATTGAAACCTACGGACGGCCGATGTATGCCGTACATGGGGACACTGACGCGGTTTCTCGAATCGGCGTCACTTGCACTGGCGGCGGCGGGCGGTGACGGGGAAGCCAGCGAGAACATCCAAGTAAAATGGCGCTTATGTTCCTGGCGAGGAAACAGACGATGGGTCCATCAAGTTTATAGTCCTTGTCGTGGAAGATGACTCGGGCGCGCTGCATTGGAACGGTGACGCCGGGAGTGCGCTCCCGGTAGCCGCCTAGGACCATGCGGTACTGCGCATGTGGGAGATGAACCCGGGTTTCCAGGGCTACCTGTTGACGCGATGCAACTTCAAAAGGGTCCTGGGCTATGCATATATCACGGATTCCTAGGGGCAACCGCAGAGCTACCTAGCCATAGTGGATCCGAATTGAGACGAGCCGCTAGCGAGATTCGTAAACCCAACTTGTGAAACGCCGTGCTGAGTCGGATTGTTGCGCAAGTCTGGGGTGACTGACCTCTCTCTCGGCCCCTTACAGGCGTGGCTTGGAAGCAGCACCAGCCTGGGCCAGAGGAGTCTTGGACATCGATTCAAGGGGATTCTAGCGGCTTGAGTGACAACCGGAATACTCCTTAACCAAGCCGCCAGCCTGTCCGACTATCCGAAGCCACTTCAATGATCGCTTTGTGTTCGTTGAGTACTGAGGCGACGGAACGACCAGTTCCTCAAACGGGCAACGAGCCGGGCGCGACGTTCACCACTCACATCTCTGACCAGTACGCCCCATTCCACATCAAGCTCAACAGCGTGGCCGGGCGGGAAGGCATACACGTGCCGGACGGGCTGCTGTATCATGAATCCAATCTCCACATCAAAGAGCACTACAGGCATCGTTTGCGGGTCAGACGGGAAAGAACCATATTTACACAGCACGGGGACGGAGAATTTCCGCCACTTCCTTCCCGAGGCGCGAGCGTGGAGGAAGAATGAATCTGAACAGGATCTCCCGGACGGCACTCCTGATGGCAACGCCTCTCCTCTTGTTCCCCCGGGAGGCACATGCCTACCTGGACCCCGGCAGCGGGAGCCTGATCGTGCAGGCTCTGGTGGCCGCCTTCTTTGCCCTCTCCCTGGCCATCAAGGGCTACTGGCGAAAAATCAAATTGTTCTTGGGGGGGTTCTTCCTCACTGGTCCGGAAGTGCGGGACGGGGATGAATAGTTCGTCTCTCTCATCTCAACCCGTCGCCAGCGCTTACACGAAAAAGAACCCAGTGTCAGGGGGGTGAGAAGAGATGGAGGTTAGCGGCACCTCCCGGCTGGGCTCCTCTTTCAGAGACCCCAGCGGTTTCGTCTTCGTGCACGGTCGACAGATCCATCGGCAAGTCAATCTCAGCTATCGGGAGAACTACGATCACCTGATGAGTTCCGGCCTCTATCAGGAGCTGGCCGGCCGGCTGCTCATCTCCCACCAGGAGGTCAGCGATCCGCCCCCTCCGGATGGAGAGCAGGCCTACAAGGTGCTGAGGCCTGAGCAGGTTCCCTTTCTGTCCTATCCCTATGAGTGGTGCTTCAGTCAGCTGAAGGACGCCGCCCTGGCTACCCTGAAGATTCAGAGCCGGGCTTTGCACTTTGACATGACCTTGAAGGATGCCAGCGCCTACAACATCCAGTTCCTGAAGGGCAAACCTATCCTGATCGACACCCTATCCTTCGAGAAATACCGTGAAGGACAGCCATGGGTCGCCTACCGGCAATTCTGCCAGCACTTCCTGGCACCGCTTCTGCTGATGGCCTACCGTGATGTTCGCCTCAACCAGTTGCTGCGGATTCACCTGGACGGGGTCCCGCTGGATCTGGCCCGTACGCTCCTCCCCTTCCGCGCTCTGGTCCGGCCATCGGTGCTGGCTCACATCCAGCTCCACTCCAGGGGCCAGCAGCACTTCGCTGCCAAGGGCGGAGCGGCCAAAGGGTGGCGTGTGAGCAGGAGAGGGATGGCGGGCCTGCTGGAGAATCTGGAGGCCCTGGTCAAGGGGCTCACTTGGCGGGGCCAGAAGACGGAGTGGGGCGGCTACTATTCAGACACTAACTACACAGCACAGGCTCTGCACAAAAAGAAAAGCTTGGTGAGGCAGTTTTTAAGCCGCAGCCTAGAAGGGATGGTCTGGGACCTGGGAGCCAACCGGGGCCTTTTCAGCCGAATCGCGAGCCAGCAGGCAGAGGTGACTATCTCCTTTGACATGGATCCGGCGGCTGTTGAGAACAACTACCTGGAAGTGGTCACACGCAAGGAGACAGGGCTGCTTCCGCTGCTGGTGGATCTGACCAGCCCCAGCCCGGCCATCGGATGGCACAACCGGGAGCGCCAATCACTGCTGGAGCGCGGCCCAGCCCAGACGGTTCTGGCCCTGGCCCTCATCCATCACTTGGCCATCTCCAACAACCTGCCCCTGGCCCGGCTGGCCGATTTCTTCGGCGCCATCTGTCACACGCTGATCATCGAATTCATCCCTAAGGAAGACTCCCAGGTGCAGCGACTCCTCTCCTCACGAAACGATGTTTTTCCAGACTACACGCGGGAGGCCTTCGAGAAACAGTTCAGCGTTCTTTTTGCTATACGGGAGAGCGCGGCCATCTCGGATAGCGGGCGGGTTCTCTACCGGATGACTCGCCGCACTGCTGCCGGTTGAGTTCCCTCGGCCTGTTGGCGGGGGGAGGCTGTCCCCTGGATGTAGGATAGCGCTCAGGTTGTTATCAAAATGTCCTTTAGGCTCCTTGATCAACGGGCCAGGACTTACAAGTGTTTCTCGACTGATGCCAAACTGCGGGCTAGGGAGCCTTCCGCTCTCCAGCCTGCACTAGCTGCGCTGGCGTATCTGGGCCGCCTGCTCAGGCGATAGCAATTCTCTTGCGGGCCCGATAGGCCCCAAGCCGCTTGGCAAGAGCTATGCCCTCGCGCTGACGTTTGCGGATCAAGATCCATTTGAATTCGCCGAAGGCCCGCATGATCGACAGTATCAGGTTCGACAGCCGCAAGTCCTCAACAGCGAAGGCCAGATTTTCCTTGACGACCTTGATACGCACGCCACTTATGGGTGGAGAGAAGAGGAGGGCCGGTCGCCGGCTGCAGCATCAGCGGTGGATTCGGCGCCGTTGACAGCCACAAGCTCCGGGTCCGGTTCGGGAGCTTGAGTCGAGTCACTCAAGCCTCCGTAGCGGCGCTCGCGTTTCTGGTAGTCCAGAAGAGCTTCGAGCAAGTCCATCGTACAAAAATCAGGCCAGAACTTGTCGGTCACGAATATCTCGGCATAGGCGATCTGCCAGAGAAGAAAATTACTGACACGCATCTCGCCGGAAGTTCGGATCAACAAATCGGGGTCAGGCAGACCCGCCGTGTACAGATGCTCACTGAGAATCTGCTCGTTAATCTTGAAGAGTCCGTCCAGCTTGCGAGCCCGCGCCAGCAGACTGTTCACCGCGTCGACGATCTCGGCGCGTCCGCCGTAGTTCAGTGCGATGGTCAACTGCAGACCCGAGTTCGCGGCGGTCTCAACCATCGCCATGTCGAGGTCATCTCGCACCGAGGCCGGCAGGCCGTCGATGCGGCCGATCACTTGCATACGAACACCGTTGCGTTTGAGTTCCGGCAATTCGCGGTGGAGGTAGTGCTGTAGCAGTCCCCAGAGAGTCTCCACTTCGGCCTGCGGGCGCTTCCAGTTCTCCATCGAGAAGGCATATAGGGTGAGCGCACGGATTTGCAGGCGGCAAGAAGCCTCGATGATCTCCCGGACCGATTTTACGCCGGCGCGATGACCGGCAACCCGCGGTAAATGACGCTTGCGAGCCCAGCGCCCGTTACCGTCCATGATCACGGCTATGTGTCGGGGAAAGGCGCTTGGATCCAGAAGCGAAGCGAGCCGGGCTTCCCCGCTCCCCGGCTTCGCCCATTCGAGGAAGTCCTTCATTTCGGCAAAGATACACTCTATCCTACAACGCCTCCGAAGAGCCGTCCAGGAAGGTCCGTCGTGCGGGAGAATCGCATGGGCTCACTGAAGCACGGCCTCTTTCAGCAATTCATCTAGCATCCACATATCGCTGGTGATTCCCACCACGATAGCCGGTGTGACCCTCAGTGTGCCGTGAAACTGTCAGAAGTTGTAACAGGCGAAGTGTAGCGCCAAGGCAGCAAAGCACCAATTAACTCCGCGTACCTTGGGATCGTCGGAGGGGCGCAAACGCCTCAGTTTCTTTCCAGCGAAGGTCCCACCTTGACAAGTTTCTAACGGAGGAAAGTAAGGGTTTTTGTACATCCTGAGGGATCGGTGTAGGGAAGAACTTGTAGGGGCAGACGGTTTCTTGACGTAGACCAGCCGAGTGCGCTACAACATTCCCCGCAATCCTGGTGCGGAGACACCGTTGCGTCGGGTCTCCTGCCGAATACAACAGCCATTTACCAGGCTTGGGGTAGCTCCCCACGCCTTTGGCGAACAAGCAGGGTCTCACCACGTCTCCGTGCGAGGATTGCAAGGCCCGGCACCTGCGTGCCACGGCCGTGTTGATCGCACGGAACACGACTAATGAAAGCAATCGTTCTGTTGGTGGCCGCGGTGCTGCCTGCATCCGCCCAGCCCATCATCACAGAAAGCACTCCCGACATACGCACCGGCATCTACAACGGCAAACGCGTGACCTTCGAGGTCGTTGACGGTCTGGCCGTTGTGGAAGGTGACATCATTCTCGGAACCGCTGAGGATCTGAAACTTCCTGAGAGCGGACAGCAGGTCATCGAGAAGCCGAAGGACTATCAACCGAAAGCGCTCGTGATTGCAGATGATTTCTCGGAGCGGCTGTGGCCCGAAGGCGCCATCCCTTATGCGATCGACGACAGCCTGCCCAACCCGCAGCGCGTCCTCGATGCCATCGAGCACTGGAACGATAACACCGTGATTCGACTGGTGGAAAGGACTCGCGAGAAAGACTGGGTGAACTTCGTCAAGCATGAAGACAGATGTGCTTCCTGGATAGGCAAGAAAGGCGGCGAGCAGGAGATTACTGTTCCCGAAAGGTGCGGCACCGGCGGGATCATCCACGAGATCGGTCACGCGGCCGGTCTCTATCACGAGCAGTCACGAGAAGACCGCGACAGCCATGTGGAGGTGCTGTTCGACAACATCGACAAGCGTTATATATTCGCCTCCAACCAACGTATCAGGACAGCAGATGATATTGGCCCGTACGACTACGGGTCGATCATGCACTACTCCGCGTTTGGCTTTTCGAGAAACTATCAACCTACTATCGAAACCATCCCGCCCGGCATCCCGATCGGACAGCGGGAAGGTCTCTCTCCAGGGGACATTGACGGAATAGCCGAGATGTACGGCGAGCCGCCTCTGACGACCACGATCTCCACGAACCCCGAAGGCTTGAGGGTCAAGGTGGATGGACGGACCATCAGGACGCCCAAGAGCTTCGACTGGCCGGAAGGGACACGCCATACCATTTCCGTTCCTGAATCTCAGGGTGACAACGAGGAACGCTTCCTGTTTGTCAAATGGAGCGATGGAGGAGAGCGGGAACACGACATAGAGGCCTCTTCCGAGACGAGAGTGTTTACGGCTCACATGATTCAACAGTTCAAGCTGCAATCAGGTGCTCAACCTTCCGAAGGAGGAGAGGTGATCTTAGTCCCCGCATCGCCTGACGGTTTCTACACGAACCGTTCCTATGTTGTGGTCAATGCGGTCCCCGGAAATGGCTACTCGTTTGCCTGGTGGCAAGGTCGAGTCTGGGCCGGGTTACACGGGTACTCGGGGAATCCATTAGAAGTTCCCGTTAGGGTGGACGGTTTGAACTATACGGCCCTTTTCACAAGGCGGCCGCTCACCACCATCTCCACGAACGCGCCCGGTCGTAGAGCAGTAATCGACGGCAAGGAATGGTGGCTTCCGATGAACTTCCTCTGGGATGCCAGCAGCATTCACTCCATCGGAGTCACCGATGTCGTTCAATCGGGGCCTTCCAGAGCCAGCCGATGGGTCTTCAGGGATTGGAGCGACGGCGGCGGTATGACGCATACCATCAGGGTTCCCGATCAACCCTCTACCTTTACCGCATACTTCGGCGAACAGCATCTGCTGACGAAGGAGATATTGCTCTCGGAGGAAAGAGGGTCTATCTACGCGAGCCCGGCTTCGGACGATGGCTTTTATGATGCGGGAACGCCTTTGCAGTTGACCGCGATCCCTAAAACCGGATACGAGTTCTCGTTCTGGGCCAATTGGAACGATGGAGGCCTCAGCGCGCACACATCTGAGAATCCCACAACCCTGACGATGGATGAGCAAGGGTGGATAGCAGCCGGTTTCACGCTATCCAGGATGCTTATCTCGGGAGCGGCTCCCCGGGAGTTTTCTCTTCCGTCCGTCGAAAGACCGATCTTCTTCAGTGGGCGCTACAGTTACACGGTGAATGTTCCCGAGGACGCAACCGGACTGCGGGTGAACCTGAAAACGAAAACCGCCGACGTAGATGTGGACCTGCATGTCAACCACGGTTCGGATGCAATTCTGTCTGACGGAAGAGTCGTCTCCGACCACTCCTCGGAGGGTCCCTTCGGCGATGAATCCGTCTACATCACCCGCAGCACCGACCCCCCGTTGCGTGCGGGAACGTACTTCATCTCCTTCACGCTGTGGACAACCGGCAAGAGAGTAGAAGCGACTATATCCGCGACTGTGGAGGAGTGAACCCCTGCCAAGCGACGAACGTAGGTATTAGTTGTCCCACGCGATTCTGACTCACTACCTGAGCTCAGCGAGGTCAACATTGAGCCAGAGATCGGCGTGCGCGAGTGACCTGTTCTGCTGTTGGTGCCCCTTGCCCTTTTGCCCCACCACGGAAGACCCTGTATCCATCCACATGCATCAGTCTCCACCAACACGACGCCTCGCCCCATGCCCCTCTCCAGGGATGGATAATGTCAGGAGTGTGTCACACAGGAGCCCAAAGACCCTGTCTAGGGCTTCAGCCTGGGGAGGCATCAGAAGCAGTAAACGTTAGAATAGGAACCCTATGGGGCAACCGAAAAGTCGATAGTGAACAAACACGAAGAAAAGGTGGGCATCTTTACCGCCATGGACCGCCTCCGTTTGCTTCAACTCATGACCCGACGTGCAATGGCGGAACGGCGCGCGAGGGCTTGTAAGCAAGAAGATGAGGGATCTGATGCCCCGCGTGACGAAAGCAAGGGCTTACAAACCGGCATTATTCCTGATCGCTGGTGCCTAGTCCCCGAAGGAGTCTCGCTCTATGACTGGCAGCGCATGTGTTTACCTCTCTGGCTGGCGCACGGTCGTGGAACCGTCAAAGTGGCGACAGGCGGCGGAAAGACTCTGTTTGCCCTAGCGGTAGCGCAGCAACTCCAAAATGAGCGGGAGCCCGATCTGCGCTTTGTGGTGGTCGTACCGACAATCCCTCTAATGTACCAGTGGCGTGACGAAGTGCGTCTCGGGAATCTTCCGCATTCCGCGATCGCCTTGATGGGTGGAGGCGAAGAACTGCCCTCGCTATCAGGGGTTCGTGTCCTAATTTGCGTCTTGAACTCCGCTCGCAAGAAGCTTGCTGCACTTGTCAAGAAGGCAGACTGGAGGCAGCGGATGCTTCTTGTCGTTGATGAGTGTCACCGCTCCAACGCGACGCAGGCGCGTCAAATCTTCGATGCGGCGCCACAGTACACCCTCGGCCTTTCGGCGACGCCGGAGCAGGAACTGGAGGCGGAGAATCTGCCTACCGACGAAGCCTATGAGAAAAGCTTTGTCGGCCAAGCTTTGGGGCCAATCATCTACGACTTCACGATTAGTCAGAGTCTAGCCGCCGGATTACTCACGCCCTTCCAAGTGTGGCACATTGCATTGTCGTTGGCTCCAGGGGAGGCCAAAGAACACAGTCGGCTGAGCCGGGAAATCAGCGACCTTCGCAAGGTTCTACAGGCTCGTCACAGCAAGAGCAGATCTCACCAGGGGTTTCTCGCTTGGTGCCAGTCGCAGGCTAGTCGAGGCGGGCCTGCTGCGATCGAGGCTGAGCGCTTCGTCGGACTTGCCAACCGGCGCAAGCGGCTCCTTTACCGAGCCACAGCGCGAGCGGATGTGACGCTAGCAATCCTCTCGGAATCGGTCTCCAATCCCGATGGGCGCACCATCGTGTTTCACGAATCTATTGAGGAGATCGAAGCCCTATTCCTCCGTGCGACCGAGCAGAGCATTCCGGCTGTGCTTGAGCATAGCCAGCTACCGGGCAGCCTTCGCGCTGAGAATATTGAGGCATTTCGACAAGGGACTGCCCAAGTGATCATTAGCGCCAAGTCTCTTATTGAGGGCTTCAACGTGCCCTCGGCTGACTTAGGAATCATCGCCGCATCCTCCGGCTCGGTGCGGCAGAGGATTCAGAGCCTCGGTCGAATGCTGCGTCGGAAGCCCAGTGGCCGTGGGGCACGCATCGTCGTGCTCTACGTACGAGACACTGAGGACGAAGCCATCTATGAGAAGGCCGCTTGGGAGGATGTGGTCGGCACGGAACGCAATCGGTACTTTGTCTGGCGCGGTCCAGTTGACGGAAAAGGCTGGACCATGGGACTTGAGGAAGCCCCGGGGCCGCCCCGTTGCTACAGACCTTCATCACGGGAAGTCGATGTCGATAGCCTCAAAAAGGGAGACCCTTACCCGGGCAAGCCAGATGGGTTGGACCTGCGGGTAGATCAAGACGGCAACCTTCGCACAGAGGGCAATGCTCTGGTTCCAGTTGCAAGTGAAATCATTGAGGCCATCCTAGAACACAATCCATACCGCCGTGCCAAGCGTACACCAGCTGGGCACTTGATCGTGCGCATAGATCCTCATAACTCGAAAGGAGTGGAATGGCGCTATCTCGGTAAAATCGAACTCACGGACGATGGCAACGAGGAGACGGCCATCAGGCTTCAGCTCAAACAAATATCCGGGCGGCGGGTAATTGCCCATGAGGATGAGCGCCGGAAGGGAATCGTACCTTTCGCTCTGGGCCCTGAGGCAAGTTGCTCGCCAGAGGCCGGTGAGGCGCGGAACCGGCTCCTCGAATGGGTTCGCGGCGTCGAAAAGAGCAAGGGCATCAAAGCCCGGGAACTCTACTGGGATAAGAATACCCGATACTGGCTAGAGATCAGTGGCCAGCGGATCGAGTATCACGGCCCCCTCGCCCCTTTGGAGTTCAGGACATGACAACCTTCATGTATGAACCCGAACGGCGGCCCTATCCACGTTGGATGGGCCCGTTTTCACCAGCACGGGGAACTCGGTCGGGATTTCGTTTTCACCGAGGTCGGTTAGGGACATGGGTACAGGACGAGTTCAAGAGAAGTTTTTGGCCCGTGCTCGATTGTCGTGGAACGAAACTGTTAACTAACCTCGTTAGGCGTGAGTGGGGTGGCGGCCGCATACTCCTGTTGCCGACCGGTTTGGTGGTGAAACCACTTCAAGGGGATGACGAAGTCGGGCGTCGTGTCGTCATTGGGCGGTTTCGCGGCCCTGTTGTTCTCCAGAGACCGGATGGGAGGACCTTCAACCTCAATTATCCTGGCGATCTCCAGCCTGGAGACCCATGGACGGGGCCCAAGACGACCGGACTGGAATGCGCTATCCAGTCAGACGGTTCGCTCGTCTGCAAGTGGTACCACCCGACCCGACTCGGAAAGGAAACCATTACAGAACAGTTGCATGGGGCCGATCACACCTTGGCAAGCGGATTTAGAAGGGTGCGGCCCATAGATGTTGGCGGTCGCGTCCGCGTCACTGCAAATGGACACGTCATCACGAACCGTCAAACGTGGACCGAAGAATGGATAGCATTCTATGTCGGTCGAATTGATCCTACCTCGTGGACGAACTGGAATAGGTGGACAGGGAGAACCAGCACATGACCACGCCGAAAATCTATCGTGGCGTCTGGCCGCGGAACGTCAGCAGGCTGGCCAAATACGCTGTCCGGATCGTCGGCGGAGAGTGGAAGATCACCGTTCTCTATGAGGTGGAGGCAGGTCTGCGCTATCTGGCTGTTGAAGGTGATGGCACTGACATCGTCGAGCGAATTAATGCTGTGAAGACGGGGCTCGGAGATAGGCTGGGCGGAGGTGCCTTCTATGTCAACGAGTACAGGCACGTGCTTGTCCCCGTCTCGAGCCATTCCTCGGGCCCCTCGCCCCACTACTACTATGCGGGGCGACTCCAAGGAGACCTCAGCTTTGAGTTCGAGGGCCAGCCGTTGATAACCAGACCGCTTCATCCGAACGGCACGCCGTTGAATGCAGGAGAACGCTGGGTGGGACCCCGCCCAGGGATTCCCTATGTGCTCGCCGCCGGTGGCGACGATATCTATTATGAGACACCAGCGTTAACCGACGAGAATCCGCCGCGCGTACGCGCCTTAGTGACCCAGCGTGTCAAACTATCGAAGGTCTTACACAACCCGGCACTACTGGGCCACGCTGTTCGGCCAATTGCAAACATTCGTGGCCACCAAGGCGGGCGCTTCTACGTCAACGAGCACGGCGTAATGTTCACACCAGTGGACGCCGGGGATGGCAACGGCATGGATTACGTCTACTGCGGACAGATTGACCGATCTGCATGGTTTCCAGAGCCGCCCATAGAAGATTAGCGACGCTTCGACGTTAGCTACACCTCTGAGCTTCGCTGCAAGCGCAAAGATCCCATCCGTATCAGGCTGATTCGTGGGGCCAACTCCACTACACGCCGCATAACCTCTTCGCCGTCGAACAGGAACGCATAGATTGGCTCGACGTCGAGTAGTCCTCCACAGCACCCGGAATTGTTTTGCACTGATTGGCTCCTTCAAACGTCTGACTACAATAGGAGAACGCAGGAGGTATTGCATGCGGATTCGTCGCCGACGTGGATTCTCATTGATCGAATTGCTCATCGTGATAGCGATCATCCTGATCATCGCCGCGATCGCGATCCCCAAACTCACGAGCGCACGCATGGCGGCGTACGAGATGGCCGCGATTCGGGCGCTGCACACCATCAACACCGCACAGATCCAGTACTTCTCGACGTACGGCAGATACGCACAGTCGCTGATGGAACTCGGCCCTCCTGTCGGCAACGCCTCCTCTTCTCCGGCAGCCTCCGACCTCATTCCCGGCGACCTCTCTACGGGCATCAAATCAGGCTACGTCTTCACGATGGTCGGAACGCCTGGCGGATACACCGTCAACGCCGACCCTCAAACCTATGACGTGACGGGTTCGAGAACGTTCTACACCGACCACACCAACGTCATCAGGAACCACTTCGGCAACGAACCCGCCAGCGAAAACGACGCCGAAATCCAGTAGCCGACCCTCTGAGGATCTCTCGATCGAACTGCGGCGCGGGAGGCGCAGACAAGCTGTCCGAAAAGCAGCTCGAAAGGCCCATCAGAGCCAGAAAGCTATCATGAAATCCGTGGGCGTCAACAAGGCCGTCATCCTCGCCGCCGGCCGTGGCACACGCATGAAAGACCTCACCGTCGAGTGCCCCAAGCCCCTGCTGCCGCTGAACGGACGGCCGATGCTGGCCCACGTCATCGAAGCCATTGAGTCCACGGGCATTACCGAGATCCTTCTCATCGTTCGCTACAAGGCCGAGATGATCAAAGACTTCTTTCGTGACCACCCTCCGGCCCAGGCCTGCCTTACCTACAAGCATCAGCCCGCGCAGGACGGAACCGGGAGTGCCACGTTACAGGCGCGCGAGTTCATTGGAGATGAGCCCTTCCTGCTCACCTTTGGAGACATCATCGTCGAACCCTCGATCTACTCCCGTCTGATCGAGTTCGCCGAAGACGCCGCAGCCGTTCTCGCGCTCAAGAGCATGGACGACCCCTACCGCGGGGCGGCCGTATACGTTGAAGGCCGGCGCGTCACCCGGATCATCGAGAAGCCGCCTCGGGGCGCGTCGACCACGCCTTGGGGCAACGCCGGGATCTACTTCTTCCGGTCATCGATCTTCACCGAACTGGAACGGATTCCGCTATCGCCCAGGGGCGAATATGAGCTTACGGATGCAATCGACCAACTCTTGGCGGCCGGTCAAACCTTGCACTGGGTGGAGATTCGAGGCCACTGGCGGGACGTAGGGCGTCCAGAAGATCTCACGGCGGCAGAGCACGCGCTAACCGGAAGGTAACCAGCTTGGCGCGACTTTGAACGCCGCTTCAAGCGAAACCAAGAGAACCATATTGATCGGCTTGAGCGAGTAATACTCCCGGCTGAGCGAGACGGAAGAGGAGGAGAAAACGGTCTTCCGCCTGCAACCGCCAAGCGGAGGGTCTGACCTCCCGCCCTGGTTCACTGGACCGATTCTCCCGGCAGCTCGTTGAGGAAGCGCTCGACCACTTCGCGCTGCTGACGCTCGGTCAGGGAGGATTGAATCAAACGTCCGGCGGCTCGGATCGCCAGGTCCGCTACGGTTTGGCGGATCTCCTGCAAGGCGGCTCGCCGCTCAGCTTCGAGCCGCTGCAGTCCCTGGTCGATACTCCGCTGCGACTCGGCCCGGGCGTCATCGAGGATCTGCCGACGCGACTCGTCCGCCTCTTCCCGTGCCCGCTGCACGATCTGCTGCGCCTGCTGCACCGCTTCGTCGATCTTGCGCTGGGTCTCTTCGGCGGCGCTCGCTGATTCGGCCCGCACCTTCTCCGCCTGCTTCAGAGCATCGTCGATCTTTAGCTCGCGCTCGTCGAGCATCTTGAGAATCGGTCCCCACGCGATCTTGTACAACGCGACCAGCAAAAAGAAGAACGAGAGGACCGTCCAAATCATCAGCCCGGGCTCGAACCGCAGTAGCGGGTTCTCGCCGGACGCCAACAACAGGGCGTACAGATTCAACATCTGTCGCTCCCCCCTTATCTCATGAAGATGACGACGAAACTGACACCGAGAGCGATGACAGCGACGCCTTCAAGCAGGAACAACGGCAACTGGAACGCGCCCACGATGTCCTTGACGGCCTGCGGCTGCCGCGCGATGCTCTCAACGGCCGCAGCCGTCAAACGCGAAATGCCGATACCCGCGCCGATCACCGCGATACCCGCGCCGATCGCCGCGCCGAAATAATGCAGGGTTGGGTTGTCCCCGTCCTGGGCCAGGGCGGCGTTCGGGGCCGCCAGCATCAAAATCGCAAGCAACAATATGGCCTGCGTAAATCTCTTTCGACTGGATCTCATCTGAACCTATCTCCTCTGGTAAACCTTGGACTGCTCTTCCTCTAATGAGTGGAATGAACCATCATCCCAATGAAAATCGCAGACAGCAGCGTGAACACATACGCTTGGATGAACGCCACGATCAACTCCAACAAGCTGACCGCCACCGCCATCGGAACTGACACGAACAGGCCGACGAAGACGTTCTGAAAGATGAACACGAACGACAGCATCACCAGAATCACAATGTGGCCCGCCGTCATGTTGGCGCCAAGACGAATCGTCAGAGCGATCGGCTTGACGAAGGTGCCGATCACCTCGATCACGATCATCAGCGGCGCAATCACCAGCGGCGTACCCGGCGGCACCATGTGCTTGCAGTAGCCCACCGGCCCCATCACAATGATCCCGGAAAGAATCATCGTCAGCAGCGTGATCAGCGCCAGCGTGCCCGTCACGTTCAAGTTGCTCGTCGCCGTATAGCCGCCCGGTACCATCCCGAGCAGATTGCACGTCAGGATGAAGAAGAACAACGTGCACAGGAACGGCGTGAACTTCCGGCCATACTTCTTGCCCATGTTCGCAATCGCGATGTTGTCGCGGACGAAAACCACCACCGACTCCATGGCGTTCGTCAAACCCTTGGGGGCCGCCCCGCTGTTGATCCGCGACCGTCGGAAAGCATAGCCGAGCAGCAGGATCAGCACGCCCGCCGCGATCAACATGAACAACGCCGCTTTCGAGAACGGCGCGACCAGATCAAACGGCCACAGATGAAGGTCGGCGTTCGAGATGTGATGCATCACCACATCCGCAATGGTTTCATCGCCTTCCCCGTGACCGCCCTCGGCGGCCGCGGCAGGATGCATGAATGGGATGGTCAGGCTCATTTGGATCGAATCACCTGCCGATGCCGGAACGTCTCCACCAGAAGAACAACGAAGTAACTGCCGAGCAGCGCCGGCGTGAACAAACGCCCGTCAAGCGAACCGCTCGCGAGCACCGCGCCAAGCAGGCTCAAAACGAGTAGCGTGCGCACCACTGTGCTCAACAAACCGAGTTTCCAGAAGGTATGCACCGGCCGCGGCCGCCACCATCGCAACAGCACTTCCGACACGCCCAACGTGGCAAGTCCCCCCAGCAGTCCCCAGAACACGGCGTTCATTGCTTCCGCCACATGATTTTCGCGATGTTATACATCCCCACCACGATCCCGATCAACAGGCCGATCAAAGTTGCCGCCGGATTCACATCGAAATAGATGCCCAACATGTATCCGATCAGCAGGCAACCGATAACACTCCCGCTCAGCGTCCAACCGGCGTCCGCCGCCGGTCCGTAACGCTTGATCCAAGACCCGCGCCCTTCAGTGTCTTTCATCCGAAAGCACCCGCCGCGGATACCGCATCAAACTGATCTTTCGGGATCTTACAGGCGAGGCGTAGCCTCGAGAAACAAGCCGCTGGCTAGAGATTCAAGATAGCAGGCGCAGGCGAGCCGAAGCAACTTCGAGCTACGCTTTGTCCCGTTATGAAGTGGTCCTTGCCGCCTCTCAAGAGCAAGTCGGAACAGCGGCTCTCATGCCCCGGAACGGTGAGGACTCGATGATCCGCCGCCAGAAGCGGCCGAGTCTGGTTCGCCAAGGATGGCGCTCCCTTCGGCTTCGGCCGCGATCGTGTCCTGGTATACCCTGACCTTCTTCCGACACATCACTGCACACGCCCCCGTCCGGCCACTTTCCAGACGTCTTCGATGAGTCCCTTGCGGACGGCATAGGCCTCGTCGTGATGGTTGATCGTGATGCCCTGATGATCGGGGATGACCGAAAGACGTTCGCCGACGCGGAACTTGTGACTGACGGCGCTGACGTCGACATGGCCATGCTCGACCGACATGCCGTAGATGACGGCGTCGGGGTGCTCGACGATGTGTCCGTAGCCCCTGCGCGGACCCCGCTGGAAGGTTTTTTGCCCGCCGTCGATGATGATGCGGTCGGGCGTGGGGGTGCTGACTACCGTGGCGATCATTCGCGTCGCGCAGGTATCCGGGTTGGGCGGGTTCCGGGAGGCGCTGATGCGCTTGAGGCCTTCAAACACGTACGACCCGCTACGGTGGACGGTGCAACCGATTTCCTTCGAGCGGGCTTCGGCGCCGGTGCCGCCGCCGCTGATCTCTTCGATCGGCAGGCCGGCCTTCCGGAAGAGAGCAACGGTCTCTTCGATGAAGGCTTTCGCTTCCAGGCGGCTGGGGTAGGTCATGACTCCCCGCAGCTCGAGGTTCGGCAGCTTCGAGACTTTTCCTGCAAGTTCGACGGCGGCCTGGGGCGATTGGACGCCGGTTCTCTTGCCGCCGGTATCCAACTCGACGAATACGCGGACTGACGCGCCGTCCTTGCGGAGTTGCTCGGAGATACCCTTGGCCGTGATCTCGGAATCGACGGCGACGGTCATGCGGGCACGCTTCGCCAGTCGCGCCAGGCGGACGAGCTTGGGCCTGCCGACGATGTTGTAGGGAATGAGGACGTCGCCGTCGATGCCCGCAGCGACCATGACCTCGGCCTCGCCGAGCTTCTGGCAGCAAATGCCGACAGCACCGGCACGGAGCTGCATGTGGGCAATCTGGGGAACCTTGTGGGTCTTGATATGGACCATCAGGTCGATGCCGGCGTCGTGACAGACTTGCTGCATCCCGTTGATGTTCTTTTCGAGGACATCGAGGTCGATGACCACGGCGGGCGTATCGACGTCGTCGATGGTGTGGACATTGCCCTCACGGGTGACGGTGGCGGAAGCACGGGATGCCGCGAGACCGGCGGTTGGAAAGAGGCTCGCGGCCCGCAGGCAGGCGCGGCGGCTGATGCGTCTACGGAGATTGGGAATGAAGTTTTTCATCGGTTGTGCCCTCGGGTTGACGGACTGCGGGATACAGGTTGCTACGGCCCGCATGGTACACGTAGTCCAGGGGCGGAAGCAAACGAGACAGCGGGTTGGGCAGATGGTTTCGACTCGCAACCAGGCACTAGCCCGTATTTCTCACCACTCGACGGTCGAAGCACACGATACGACCGCCATGACTTCGTTGCGCTTGCTTGCCGTGCTCAACGTACTGTTCAAGTACGCCTGCGCGCGCCAAGCGGCTCGCGCCTCGTCCTGACGGCCCTCTCACGCACTTCGCCTCGCCGCGTGGTGAGATATGCAGGCTAGTCATCGATCAGCGGCCACGGGCGGTTGCGAAAAAAAAACCGCGCGCCGGCCCACCTCTGCTCGATTCCGGATATGAGGAAAGCCGGGGCCGCAAGCCGTCGAGCCGGCGGGAGTGAATCTTCAACAACCCTTTGCTATGTGGCGGTCTCGTTATGCTTGCGCGGCGACCGACGGGATCCGCTACGCCTTCGCCGCCGCCGGGAGCGATTCATCGGGTCGGGCGACGAAGACTCCACTTTCGCCATCCGTTCCCGCGGTTCGTGCGTGACCCCCGTTGCTAGAGAAAGCTCGGGAGCGTCGCGCCGCGGGATCTTTGACTTCAGTTTGCGCTCGATCGCGTGGACCGCCGGCAGCTCATCGACCGCGGCAAAGGTATACGCCGTTCCGCTCCGCTCCGCACGGCCCGTGCGTCCGACGCGGTGGGTGTAGTCGTCGGGAGTTCCTGGAACATCGAAGTTGATGACGTGCGAAACATCCTCGACATCGATGCCCCGGGCCGCGATGTCGGTAGCCACGAGAACGTCGTACTTTCCGCTGCGAAAACCATTCATGGCGCGGTCGCGCTGCGACTGCGTCATGTTGCCTTCGAGCCCCACGGCTTGATGCCCTGCCCGGCTGAGTTGTTGGGCGAGCCGCTTGGCGCGATACTTGGTGCGAAGGAAAACGATCGCGGAGCGGAAGTCGTCGCCCGCCAGCAGGTGTCGCAGAAGGTAGGGCTTCTGCGTAGCCCGCACGATGTAGAGGGCATGTTCGATCGTCGAGGCAGGCATGGAGTGCGCCAGCTCGACCACATGGGGATCCTGCAGCACCTCGTCGGCCAGCGCGCGCACTTCGCGCGGCATCGTAGCCGAGAACATCAGGTTCTGCCGCTTCTCGGGCAGCAACTGGAGAATCCGTTTGAGGTCGGGAAGAAAACCCATGTCGAACATGCGATCGGCTTCATCGAGCACGAGGGTCTCGATACCGTCGAGCGGAACATGCCCCTGCCCATAGAGATCGAGCAGCCGGCCAGGACAGACAATCAAGATATCCGGCCGCTGCTCCAGGCCGCGAATCTGCGGAGGGCTCGGGACGCCGCCGTAGATCGTGATTGCGGTCACCTCGGTAAACTTCGCCAAGGCCCTGAATTCGGTGTGAATCTGCATCGCCAGTTCCCTTGTGGGAACGACAATCAGCGCTCTCGGACCGCGTTTAGGGTCCGCCAGCAGGCGCTCGAGAATCGGCAGGGCAAACGCCGCTGTCTTGCCGGTTCCGGTTTGGGCCAGACCCAGCACATCACGACCGGCGAGACCCGCCGGAATCGTCTCTGCCTGAACCGGCCACGGCTCGACGAACCCAAGCCCCTCGATGCCTTTTTGGAGACTGCTTCGCAGATCGAACTGCGAGAACCCGGCGCGCGGCCGGGAAGATACTTCTTTCATGTGGAAAGACACCTTTCAGTGGCCGTCGCGCTTTGCGCTGACGAACACTGCACCCCGTTCAAACCCATACAACAGCGACAGGAGTGAGAGAGAACCAACAGGCGCGATCTGTTGTCAGGAGACCCTGTTGTGCGCCGGGGCCGCCGAGCGGCGGCCGATAGATATCGTGTCTTCAGTATAGTACGGACTTCACATCGCCCGCGCCGCCTTCTCGCGGCAGCGGCCGGGTGATGAACGGGACAACGGTCCCGGAGTGTAATCCCATCGAGCGGATTGCCCGCAGATTCACTGGACCTGGGGACGAAGAGAGGTTCATCGATACCGGTGTGGGGGAGCACTACGGTGGCACGACAACACGGCTTGAAGATCTGCTTGACGCGCGGCCAGGATCGCTTCCTTCACCATTACGTCCGGAACAGCCTCACGGGTCCCGCGGAACGAACACTCACTCCCTGCCTCCAAACCGGAACGAATACAGCTTTGCGCCGAAACGCAACTCGAACCGCAGGCGAATCTCTCTGCCCATGAGCTCAGCCAGGCTCGACTCTCCACGCCACTGAACGGTCTTGCTCGTCGAGTTCGTCGTGTGGATACGGTCGCAATCGTCCAACGAAAACCCTGGTATCGGCTTTCCCTGCTGATCTTGCACCTCCACTCGCAGCAGCCCCAGCGCCGAGGTGTCGACGTTGACGTGCAGCCCGCCACCCTCGAACTCCAGCGGCGGCGTCGTGAACTCTCCCCCGGTGTAATCGGCCTCGACGGCCGTGAAACCGTCTCTGCGAAAAACCGTGCGCGAGACCGTCGGGCGGAATCCGATGCCGTCCCTGGGTGACAAGTGGCTGTCCCACGTCACGAAGTACAGCCACATCTCGTCGCCGCGAAAAATCAAACCTCGCACCGGGTAGAGGCCGCGAGAGTCGAAAGCCCCCGTCGGACCCAGCGGGATCAGGGGTTTCCGATCGTAACGCTCCCAGTGAATGCCGTCTCGACTCGAAGCGAAACCGATGTCCAGCGGGCCGATGTTGAGTCGGCCGCCTTCCGGCGCGTAGACGCTCAAGTCATCGGCGATGAACCAGGGCCGGTAATGCAGGTAGCGGTTCTGGAACATCACGTAAGCGTCTTGCGCATGCGGATACTTCAGCACCTGCGGCATATAGAAGTCCGACTCGGCAAGACCGTCAAAGCGAGGGTCTCGCTCATCCGCTTCCAAGACGATCTCCGGCATCGGAAACGAAGCGAGATCGGTGGTGACGGAGCGGCCGACAGCCCGCAGAAAGCACCTTCCGAATTCTCCACAGCGATCTTTAAGCTGTGGTGCAACTTCGATGAGGTCGTTCACGCGAACATAGGCTACGTAGCCACCCTGCGCCGCGTCATGGAAGGCAATGTTCTGGCTGTCCATGCCGTCGGGATAGAGAGCTGCCTTCGGAAAGACGTTGTCATGCACTGCCGTCCATTCCCGGCCGTCCGCTGAAGCGAACACCTTGTTCCGCCAGCCGCTGACGATCTTGTAGCGCTGTTGGGGGAGCGCATGAGGATCGCGAAAAACGACGCCGTAAGCAGTGAGCCTGGGGTGCACACTATCGCGCATGCCGTAAGCGAAATCTCCCGCGTCGAGCAGTTCCTTCGTTGCCCACTGCCAGTCCACGCCGTTCTTCGAGATGTAGCGAAATCCTCGGAATACCCCGTCGTTTTCCATCACCTGGAGATAGGGGGAGGATTCCGGCCCATCCGTGACGGTCAGGGGCTCGCCGGCAACCATCTTGTGGACTCCGGCGACGATGTTTCGCTCACCGGTCTTGCGAGGCGGCTGGACCACAATCCTGACGTTCTCGCGCTCGGCCAGAAAACGACCGTCGAGGAAGATTTGATTGCTGCTCCCGATGTCGTAGGCCTGTTGGCCTTCAGCCGGCAACGGACCGAACATCGTCACCAGCGTGAGTGCGACGAGCCTAACGCAGGAGCGGGCCGCCGTGCCCGGCCGCATGCGATTACATTGCGCGAACGAACGAATTCCCCGGAAACCGGTCATGGCTTCTCCTTGAGCCGAAGCAGAGCCGCTCGAGCAACAACAAGGGGGCTCACGGTCTCAACTGCCGCGTCCTCATGACAGTACCTCATCCACTCGTCGGAACAGCCACCCGCCATTCCGTGCTCGTCGATATCGATATCAATTCTTCAGCAATACCACGCCCTCACGTTCGATGCGGGCAAACATTTGCTTGTACTCGGAAGAGCCGTCGTCGTCCCAGTATTCGGTGCTGAGGGGGAGATCGTAGCGCAACGGGATCAGGCGCCGGCGGTCCGGGCGGACCATGAAGATGGAGTCCTCGGGATTGGCGATATTGAACATCCTTGTGCCGTTGTCGAACGTCGTTTTGATGATCCACTTGGGTTGTTTCGGGAGTTGCAGCTTCTTCAGCCTGTCCAGTTCGGCGGCGTTCAGGGTCACGCCCAGGCCGGGCTTTTCGGGAACCCGGATCAACCCGTTGATCGGCTCGAGACGCTCGTTCACGATGTCCGACTTCCATTGCTCCGATGAATCGATGAAGTGAAAGCTCGCCGCCTTGAAAGCGCACTGCATGTGCGTCGTCATGGCGCGCGTCATGTTCCCGCCCACGTTTTGGAGCATGAAGGGCATTTCCGCGGCCTCGAACAACCCGGCGCTGCGCATCGCCTTACCGATCCGGCTGTGCCCCATCATGTAGGCGTCGGCGGCCCGGTGCAGAACCGAATACGTAAAGCGCATCGCGGAGTGGTGCAGCACGACAGGGAGTTTCACCCGCTTGCGCAACTCGATATATCCGTCGATCTCGTGTGGTTCGAGCGGGTCTTCGAAGCAGCCGGCGATGGGGTATTCGGCGAGGCGCTCGAGTAGGTCGAACATGTGGTCTTCCGTGCCGCCCATCGTGATGTCGTAGTGGATCTTGAAATCCTTCGGCGCGACCGCCTGCATGGCTTCGGTCTGATCCAACACGTTCTCGAATGGCGAGAGATGAAACTTCATCCAGGTATAGCCCTGCGAGGAGTAGCGTTGCACTGCCTCCACCATGCGCTTGGGGTGCGTCGATACGGTCCACGAGCAGACCGGCGCCAGGCGCCGGTACCGCTGCCCGAACAGCTTGTAGACGGGCACACCCGCCGCCTTGCCCATCAAGTCGTACATCGCCGTGCCGAGCGGCAGGGATGTCTCGTCGCCGACCCAATCGAACGGGTTCGTACCGACATACTTCTCGACGGTGTCCCCTGCTTCTTTCTGTCCTTCGCCTAACCCGGTGATGCCCTTGTTCGTATGGACCACATAGACCGTGCGCCCGCGAGGCCCGTAGTAATGATTCAGTTGGTATGCGATCCAGTCGTGGTACTCCAGAGTGATGTCGTGAGTCTCGATCTCGGTAATGCGAATGTCGCCAAACACCGAATCGGCCGTTTTCTTCGCTGCGTAGGTGGATTCAGCCGTCGAAGCAAGGAGACCGCCGAACGCGGAAGCGCCCGCGGCGGCCTGCAGGAAGTCTCTCCGGCTGAAGGACGGGAAGTTGCGTCGCGATTTCATGAGGTTCTCCTCCACTGAACGGATAGATCATCCTTCGGTTGGAAACCGAGGATGCGTTTCGTCTTGTCGTTGTTGAATTTGCCGTGGGGCATGTCTCCGAAGCAGCAGAAGGCCTCGCACTTCGAAGGCAGATCCTCGAGGTCGATCGCGAGGCCCAGACGGAAGATCTCGCCGGCGTCCGCCCAGGAGATCTGGAACGGCGCGCCGCCCGAGCCCGGCTTCAGCATGGCCGGATCACGGAAGTTGTAGAAGAGATACTCCTGCACCCAGATGTCGTGATGTTCGGTGAAAAGGCGGCAAATTTCCTGTCCCAGGGACTTTGATTGCGCGTAGAGATTGATGCCCGACTGCGACGGGACATCCGGCCGGATGTCGAAGTCGAACCCTTCGTAAGGCGGCCCGGTGATGGTGAAATGCGGCCCCGTGTTGATCACGCGACGGATGCCGTGCTCCACCGCCGCGAGCATCATGTTGTAGCAGCCCATCATGTTCACGCCGAACGCCAGCACGCGATGCGGGCGGACGACGGAGAGATTGAGGATCGTGTCCATCCCTTCGGCGGCCTGCATGACCTGCTCAAGGTTGGTGACGTCGACCTTGCGGTACTCATGCGGAGTCTCCGAAGGAGGCGGCTTGATATCGGTGATGAGCAACTCGTGCTCCCCTTCGAGCGCTTTGACGACGTGCGGGCCGAGATAACCGTTCGCGCCGAGGATCAGGGCTTTCATCGCGATTCTCCTTTCTGCTCTGCTTTGCCGTCTCAGCCGTTGTGGACGGGCTCGTAACCGAGAACGCGCTTGGCACGGTTCGAGTCGAAGCGCGCTAGCGGCGAACCGGCCGAAACATGTAGCACCGACCAATGTGCAAGGGTGGAAGGGCTTTCCTCGCCTTGCGCTTCGAGTGCCAAGCGGACAGCCTGGGCGGCATCCTCTTCGGCTACGGCCATCGGATCGCCAGAGACTTCGGACGCAGGAACCACCTTCCCGAGCCGCAGAGTGACGACCGCAAGTTTGCCGACTCGCGCAAACTCCCGACAGGTGAATTCGCCGAGATACTTCGGTAGAGAGCGGCCCTTCAGATCCGGACGGGGACGCCATGTTTCGTTGACGAGAAAGTCCGAATCATACGCCGTCATCATCTCGAGAGTGCTGAGGTAGACCACCTTCCGCACCCCGGCGTTGGCGGCTGCCAGCAGCAGGTTATAAGTCCGCCGCGTGAGGTAATCGATCTGCTCGTGCATGTCGTCATCCGCAAGAGGCTCGGCGACATGGACAATCGCGTCGATTCCGGCGACAAGTTGGTCGGTCGGTTCCTCGTGGTCGAGATCGCATTGGCGAAAAGGGTGCTCGGTTTCGATCGCGTTGCGGCTCGTCTGCAGGACCTCGTAGCTTCCGCTGAGGTGATCCGCCAACATGCCGGCCAGAGCGTGTTCGGCCGATGTGATCAACACGCGTCGAATTTCGCCTGCACTACTGTCAGATGCGGAGCAGGCGGTTGCGCCTGCGGCAGCCGCCAGAGCGCTGTTTCTCAAGAAAGATCTGCGTTGCATAGGGATTCACCGCAGCCCGGAAACTTCGGAAGACATCCCGCAAAGCCGGCCGCGTCAACCGAAGTGTACGCCTCCGTCCGGCGCCGCGTCCAGTGGGGAAATCAGCAAGCTGCGCACGGACAGCACGTCTGCGTAAATTGAGGCGCTCCTGTATTGGACGCCGCGGTGTCCAGTGCACAAGCATCCAACAACTTGTTGCGACACCTTTCAAACATGGCCGTGGCAGCAACCAACATCAACAAACCGTCAGAACACCCTCCCGTCAAGCGGGCCAAGCCGTTGTCGTCGTGAGCGGAAACATATGCCCTGAAAACCACGTAACGTCAACATTATTAAGGAGTTGTCGGAATATCGTGGGGGATGCCCCCTTGCCTCAAGGTCCGCCGAGCGCTTACACTGACACCGTCGAAAGGCCGGCTCGGGCGGCTCCGTCGAGGGTCTCCGCATACCGGCCCGAGGCAGGGAGGGAGGTCCGGTTCATGCCTAAACCTCTGGTGTTTCACATAGCCGGCCGCAAGCTCATCATCGCCTTGCTGCTGACCGTGGTTCCGATCAGTCTGGCGGCACTGTACGCCGCCACGCGGGCCGGTGAGACGACCGCCGCGGCGGCTGGCCGGCACCTGGAAGCGGTCGCCCAAGCGGCCGCCGGCAGCATCGAACAGCAGATCGAGGCGAAGGTGGTGGAAGCCGCTTTGATGGCCTCGGACGCGGCCGTGCTGGAGGTGGTTCGCAACTCGAACCGGCAATATTTCCGGGTGCGGCAGGAGGTGATCCGGGAGCGTTTGCTGGCGAAGGACAAGACCTGGGTGACGCCGCAGGGCGAGGCGCTGGTGGAGCAGACGATGTCGAACGCGGGCTCGCAGGCGCTGCGGCGCAAGCTGACGGTGGACCCGAGCTTTCTACGCATCACGGTGACGGATCTGGAAGGGGCGACGGTGGCGGCGACGCACAAGACGCTGGACTACTACCAGGCCGACGAGGAGTACTGGCAGGACATCTACTTTTACGGTCGCGGGGTGGTGAGTCTGACGGACGTGCTGTACGACGAGGCGACGAAGAACTACTACATCGGGGTAGGGGTGCCGGTGGTACGGGAGACCAACCAGATCATGGGGACGCTGGATGCGCTGGTGCAGGTGGCGTCGCTGTTGCCGGCGTTGCACCGCGCTGAGTTGGGGGTGGGCGGCAAGGTGTATCTGGCGAAGAAGGACGGGGCGGTGATCTTCGGGACGGACGGGTTGACGCTGGCGGACGAGGAGCGGTCGGCGGAGGTGGATGCGGTGGTGGACGCGCAGGGCAATTACGAGGGCCGCACGTCGGGTTCGTTCGATGCGACGTTTCCGGGGGGGCGGCGAGCGCGGCTGGCGTTTGCGCACTTGGGATTGCAGGAGCAGTATCCGAAGCTGGACTGGATGGTGGTGGCGGTGGAGGAAGAGGCGGGGGCGATGGGGACGGTCTCGATGGCGACGGTGCTGATCATGGGGATCGCGCTGCTGTCGCTGGCGTGCGTGGTGTTCTTGATCGTGTACTTTGCGTTGCACCAGCCGAGCGAGATCGAGGAAGTCGAGGAGGAGATGGGCGCGACCATCAAGGGCGCCGCCGGCTGAGATGTGGCTCGCCGGGATCAACACCTGTCTCCAACAGGGCCATCGAGGCCCTTTCGTCTTTCCAAGACCTGCGGCATGAGGTAGAGTCAAGTGGATGACTCGGGCCTTGTTGTGTTTGGGCTTGCTGCTGTCAGCGCCGCTCCCCGCGCAGACCGAATCCGGGCAACCCTTTGACATCTGGGCGCTGCAGCGGATCACGCGCATCTCCGATCCGCAGCTTTCCCCCGACGGCTCGACGGTGGCCTTCGTCGGCGAGAAGACCCTGCTTTCCGAGAACGCCAAGCGGAAGCACATCTACACGCTTCCGATCGACGGCGGCCAAGCCCGGCAACTGACGTTCGAAGGCAAGTCGAACAGCCGGCCGCGGTGGTCGCCCGATTCTTCTCAGATCGCCTTCCTTTCCGACCGCGAGGACTCATCGCAGATTTGGCTGATGGCCGCCGACGGCGACGACAAGCGTCGTGTGACGGACCTCCCTACGGAAGCCTCGGGTGTGAAGTTTTTCCCGGACGGGGGACGGCTGCTGTTCGCCAGCCGCGTATTTCAGGAATGCGGGGCGGACATGGAATGCAACCAGCGGCGATTGCAGGAGCGGGAGGACAACCCCGTCCGGGCGCGCTCCTACGACGAGCTTCTGTATCGGCGCTGGGACGAATGGGACGACGGGCGGGTCGGTCATTTGTTCATCAAAGACCTTGCGACCGGCGAACTGCGCGACCTGACACCGGGGGGTTATGACGTACCACCCTTTTCTCTGGGTGGCATGGATGCTTATGACATCGCACCGGATGGCCAAACCGTCTGTTTCGCGGTGGCGGTGGGCAACAAGCCGGCGGTCAGCACCAACCTGGATCTCTACGTGGTGAACGTAGAGGAGAGTGGTAGACCGGCTGCGCTGACAGAGGGTCCGGCGACGGAGACCTCGCCGCTCTACTCGCCGGACGGGCGCTATCTCGCCTACCGTGCGCAAGAGCGGGCGGGGTATGAGTCCGACCGCTACCGGCTGATGTTGCTCGACCTCATGGCTGACAAAGACTCGGAAGAAGACCCGGTTGTGAGCCTGACGGAGAACCTCGACCGCTGGGTGTCGGAGATTGCCTGGGCGCCGGATTCGTCGCGGCTTTTCTTCACGGCGGAAGACCGCGGACGGGCGCCGATCTTCACGGTTGCGGCGCAAGGCGGAGGCATGCAGGCGGTGGTCTTCGGTGACGCGCACCATGGCGATGTGCAGTTGACGCCGGATGCAAGGTCGATGATCTACAGCGTTCACAGCGCGTCGCATCCGGTGGAGATTTATCGGGGCTTCTCCTCGGGCGGGCCGCCGATTCAACTCACGCACCTGAACGACGATGTCATGGAGGCGTACGAATCGGGAGAAGTCGAGGAGATTACTTACGAAAGCATAGACGGCACGTCGATCAGCGGGTTTCTCGTGCAACCGCCGAACTTCGACTTCGAGCGGAAGTATCCCCTGCTGTTGCTGATTCACGGCGGGCCGCAGGGTGCCTGGGGTGAGGCTTGGAGCTACCGTTGGAACCCGCAGGTGTTCGCTTCGGCAGGGTACCTCGTGTTCATGCCGAACCCGCGGGGATCAACGGGATACGGGCAGGCGCTGACCGATGCGATCAACGGAGATTGGGGCGGGTTGGTGTACGAAGACATCATGGCCGGTGTCGACTATGTGCTGCGGCGGCCCTACGTCGATTCCAACAAGCTCGTTGCGGCGGGCGGGTCCTTCGGCGGCTACATGATCAACTGGATGCTCGGCCGCACGACTCGCTTCCGAGCTTTCGTCTCTCACGCCGGTGTCTACGATCTGCGCAGCATGTTCGGTTCGACCGAAGAGTTGTTCTTCCCGATTTGGGAGTTTGACGGCACGCCTTGGGAGAACCCCGAGTCGTACGAGCGCTGGTCGCCCAGCCGTTTCGTCACGAAGTTTCAGACGCCGACGCTGGTGATCCATGGGGAAAACGACTTCCGTGTGCCGTTCACGCAGAGCATGCAGTTGTTCACGGCGCTTCAGTTGCGCGAGGTGCCGTCGAAGTTCCTGTATTTCCCGGACGAGGGGCATTGGATTCTCAAGCCGCGCAACAGCATCCACTGGTACGAGACCGTGATCGGCTGGTTCGACCAGTGGATCGAGCGGGTTCACCGGCCCCGCACCCCTCCCATGTACATGCGTCCGGTGGTGGACCCGAGCGAGACCGAAGAGACGGAAGAGACCGAAGACGCCGAGGAAGAAGCCGAGCCCGTCAGCCCGGTGCGGCCTGACGAGCCGCGGCCCAGCCCGCTGCAGCCCGATAAACCGCGCCCCAGCCCGATTCCGCGCTAGCCTGTATGTCTCACCACGTGGCGAGGCGAAGTTCGTGAGAGGGCCGTCAGGACGAGGCGCAAGCCGGGCGGAGGGAAAAGGCGCGAGCCGCTTGGCGCGCGCAGGCGTACTTGAACAGTACGTCGAGCACGGCAAGCAAGCGTCGCGAAGGCAAAGCGAAGTCCTGGCGGTCGTATCGCGTGCTTCGACCGTCGGGTGGTGAGAAAAGCAGGTTAACCATGGGTTTGCTCGAAAACAAGGTCACGGTCGTCACCGGCGCTGCCGCAGGTATTGGGCGTGGAGTCGCTGATCTGTTCGCTCGGGAAGGAGCGGTCGTCTATCTGCTGGACGTGGATGGAGCCGGAGCGGAAGCCGCCGCCGCCGCAATTTGCAAGGGCGGCTCGACGGCCCATGCCTTCGCGGCGGACGTGAGCCGGCGGGAGACGATCGAGCCGGCCATCAATGACGCGCTGGAGCGTTACGGCCGGATCGATGCCGTCGTCAACAACGCGGGGATCTATCCGCGCCGGACGTTCGAAGAGATGACCGAAGCCGAGTGGGACGAGACGCAGAACGTCAACGTCAAGGGTATGTTCCACATGACGAAGCTCGTGCTGCCGCACATGCGGGCCCGGCGGTCGGGGAAGATCGTCAACATCTCATCGGTGACGTTTTTTAAGGGGTTTGCCCGCTTGACGCACTACGTGGCGTCGAAGGGAGCGGTGTTGGGATTCACGCGCGCGCTGGCTCGGGAGATCGGTCCCGACCAGGTCTGTGTCAATGCGGTGACTCCCGGCGCGATCGAAACCGAGGGAGAGAAGATTCACGCCAACCCCGATGACATCGCCAAGATCATGGAGCAACAGTGCCTGCAACGCAGAATCCTTCCCATTGACGTGGCGCGGGTGTGCTTGTTCCTGGCCAGCGAGTTGAGCGACGGCATGACGGGACAGACCGTGAACGTTGACGGTGGTCTGATAATGTACTGAGTCGATGCGCGTCGGGCTCGGTTACCTTCTTCAGGAAACGAACACCTTCTCCCCGGTCGAGACGCGGGTTCACGATTTCCACCCGCTTTTCGGCGAAGCCCTGTTGGATCAATGGCAGGGCAGCCGAACCGAGATCGGCGCCTTCCTCGATACGCTGGGCCCCACAAATCACGAGGCGGTTCCCTTGTTTGCCGGCTGGGCGATGACCGCGGGCTGCATGTCTGCCGGGACGTTTGCGGGCCTGAAGCAATCGGTGGTTGATCAGGTTCGCGCCTCCGGCCCCTATGACGGACTGCTCCTCGCGCTGCATGGCGCGCTGTCGGCTGAAGGCACCGACGACTGCGACGGCGTGCTGCTGAATGAGATTCGCGGAGTTGTCGGCAGGGACATCCCGATTGTCGTCACGCTCGACTTGCACGCCAATGTGACGGCGAAGATCACCGCCATGGCCGATGCCGTGATCGGCTACCGCACCTACCCGCATGTCGACATGTACGAGGCGGGGCAAGAGGCGGCCGAACTGATGCTGCGGGTTCTGAACGGCGAGGTGCGGCCGGTGACCGTCATGCGGAAGCTGCCGCTCATCGTGCCGCCGGAGAATCAGCAGACGACCCACGGTCCCATGAGGGAAGTCTGGGACACGGCGCGGGCCTGCCAGCGGGCGAATGCAGAGGTTCTGTCCGTTTCGGTGTTCGGCGTGCAGCCCTGGCTCGACATCGACGAGATGGGCTGCGCAACCCTGGCGGTGACGGATGCCAACCCGGACTCCGCGCGGCGTTGTGTCGGGGAGTCTGCCCGGAAGCTCTGGGCTCTGAAGGGAGAGATGGAGGTTGGGCGGACCGCGCCACGGCAGGCGGTACGCGATGCGCTCGCGATCGAAGGCGGGCCGGTCGTGCTCGCGGATACCGGAGACGCGCCGACGTCGGGAGCGCCGGGCGACAGCGCGGAGCTGCTGCGGTTGTTGTTGCAAGAAGCACCGGATGCGCCCTCGCTGGCTTGGGTGCGCGACCCCGCGGCCGTTGCCGCCGCCTGGAAGCTGCGGCCCGGAGATTCGATTCGTACCCGCGTCGGCGGCATGTTCTCCAAAGAGCTGTTCCGGCCTGTCGAGATTGAGGGCCGCGTTCGCTCGCTCTCCGATGGGCGGTTTGTTTTCCGTGGCGCTTACAACCACGGGATGCTGAATGAGATGGGTCGCACCGCCGTGATCGACGTGGGCCGGATTTCGATTGTTGTTTCCGAAGAAGCCGCCAGTGGCATCGGCACTGAGGTTTTCCGCAGCCAGGGGCTCGAGCCGGAGTACCGCAAGATGATCGTGGTGAAATCCGCGAACAGTTTTCGGTCGGAGTACGGCCCGTTCATGGTGGAGGCGATCATTGTGGATAGCCCGGGGCTCAGTTCGTCCAACCTGAGGTCATTGCCCTACAAGCGCGTATCCCGGCCGATTCATCCGCTGGATGATATCGAAGACCCGTTTAGCGTCTGAACCTGCGTCATGAGAGTGGGCGATGGATGGCGTTTCATCACAGCGCCCCGGCCGGAGCTCACGCGGTTTGAGCGAAGCCTGCCGCTGCTGCGCGTGGCTTTATGGTCGATTCTGTTCCTGCTGCCGGCGTGCGCTCCCCGTCTTCCTGAAAGCGACCCGATTGAACCCCAGGAGGCTCTGAAAACCTTCGAGGTCGCCGAAGGCTTCCGCATCGAAATGGTGGCGGCCGAGCCGATCGTGCTTGATCCGGTGGAGATCGCGTTTGATGAAAACGGCGGACTCTATGTGGCCGAGCTGGTCGACAATCCGGACGACCCTCCCGAGGGCGAGCCGGCACGCAGCCGCATCGCCTATCTCGAGGACACCGATGGCGACGGCGCGATGGACCGGCGCACCGTCTTCGCGGAGAACGTGCTGACCGCCGAAGGTGTCCAGCCCTGGAAGGGCGGAGTGATCGTGACGGCCGCCCCGGACATTCTGTACCTGAAGGACACCGACGGCGATCGCAAGGCCGATATCCGGCAGGTGCTCTATACCGGCTTCGCGATGGAGAATCCCGAGGGGCGTGTCAGCAACCCCCGATTCGGTCTGGACAACTGGATCTACATCCTTAACCACGGCTATCCCGGCGAGATTCGCTCGCCGGACCATGCCGATCGGCCACCGGTTCAGGTTCGCGGCTGGGATTTTCGGTTCCACACGGAACGAGGGGAAGCGGGACCGGCGTCAGGCGATGGGCAGTTCGGGATGTCGTTCGACGATTGGGGTAATCGCTACGTCTCGCACAACACCACCCACATTCGGCAGGCCGTGATCCCGGCTCGATACCTGATGCGGAATCCGTTCCTGACGCTCACGGGAGCGGATCAGGATATTTCCGATCACGGCCGGCCGGCGCGGATCTATCCGATCAGTCAGCCGCAGCAGTGGAGGATCGATCGCACTACGGCACGGCAGAAACGCTACCAGGAAACGCGGCCCGGCCGCATCGAGCGCTTGGCGGGCTACTTCACCGCCTCGTGCGGCGCGACGGTGTTCACGGGAGACGCCTTTCCGGCGGACTTCGCGAACAACGTGATCGTCAGCGACGGGAATGGAAATCTGGTGCACCGCGACGTCATTTCTCCCGGCGTCTCGACGATGAAGGCAAGCCGTTGGCCGCAGGAGGAGGATTTTGTGCGATCGACGGATAGTTGGTTCCGGCCGGTGAACTTCGCCAACGGCCCGGATGGGAATCTCTACGTCGTCGACTACTACCGGCAGTATCTGGAGCATCCGGATTTCATCCCCGACGCCGTGCAAGAGCGGCTGCGGATGGATTTCTATCGCGGTTACACGCGGGGAAGAATCTACCGCATCGTCCCGGAAGAGCCGCGGACGGTTCGGAAGGAGAAGCCGAATCTCGGATCGGCGTCCACCGAAGCGCTGGTGGCTCTGCTCGATCACTCGAACGGCTGGCATCGCCGCACGGCGCATCGATTGTTGTTTGAGCGGCAGGACGAAGCGGCGGCGCCGCTTCTGCGGGAGATGGCCGTGCGGGCCGGGACGCCGCAGGGACGGATTCATGCGCTGTGGGTGCTCGAAGGGTTGTCGGCGCTCGACGCTTCGCTCGTGGAAGCGGCCCTGGAGGCCCCGCACCCCGGCGTCCGGCGGAACGCTGTGCAGCTCGCCGAGTATTTCTTGCCGGAGTTGACGCCCAGCTTGATTGCGCTTGTGGATGATGACTCGCCGCAGGTCCGGTTGCAGTTGGCGTTGACGTTGGGCGAGGTCAGCAGCGACGCGCGAGTGGTTCGCGTGATGGCCAGGCTGGCGGCGCGTCATGCCGGCGATCAGTGGTTCCGCATGGCGCTGGCGAGCGCGCCGCCGCAGACGGCGATGCCTTTGCTGACAACATTGGTGAGGCAAGAGAGGGATTTTCTCGCGTCGCCGTCCGACGATGCCGCTGCGCTGCTGAGCGAGCTGAGCCGCGTCGTTGGCGCTCGGCGTGAGATGGCCGAGATCAGCCGTTGGCTGGGGGCGCTGACGGAGACCCGAGCCCTGCGGCATCCAATATGGCGGGCGGCGTCACTGAAGGCCCTGGCCGCGGGGCTCAAGCTGGAAGGCCGCACGGGCCGGCGTTCTCGGGCAATCGAGAAGGCCATCGTCGCAATGCTCGACGATTCCGAGGGCGACGTGCGGTCAGCGGCGCTCGATGTGGCGCAGTACTTCGAGTTGCCGGCGCTGATTGACAAGGCGCTGACCGAGGCTGCCAACGACGATCTGCCCCAGGACGTTCGCGCATCTGCGGTTCGGGCCCTGCGCGGCGCCTCGTTCGCGGCGGCGCGGCCGGTCTTGGTAGCGATCTTGACTTCGCCGAGCCCGCAGGAAGTGCAGACAGCGGCGGCCCTCACGGTGGCTTCGTTCGACGACGAGGGGGTGGCGGAGACGCTGCTCGGCGGATGGCGCGGCTATGGCCCGACGGTGCGAATCGCCGTGATCGAGGCGCTGCTCGCGCGGCCTTCGCAGGTGCTGGCCTTGCTCGACGCCATCGAGTCCGGTCAAGTGGAGCTGGGCTCTCTCGATGCCGTGACACGCATCAAGCTGGCGCAGTATCCCGATGTCGATGTTCGGAGAAGGTCGGCAGAGGTCCTCGAGAGTGCAATGTCGGACCGCGCGCAGGTGCTTGCGGACTACCGTGACGTCCTCGATTTGGAGAATGATCCGCAACGGGGCGAGCCGGTGTTCGAGCGCGAGTGTGCGAAATGCCACCTTCCGAGCGGTGAGCGGGGACGGCTCGGGCCGAACCTCTCCGGCGTCAACAATCGCGATGCCGAAACCCTGCTCAGCCATATCCTCGACCCCAGCGCGGCAATCCGGGCCAGGTACGCCAACTACGTCCTGGTCACGAACAACGGCTACGTCCATGACGGGTTGCTCGCCGGCGAAACCGCCGGTACAGTGACCCTGCGCGGTGAGCGGGAAGATGTGACGGTGTTGCGGCGAAACATCGCGGAACTGCGGGCCTCGACCGTGTCGCTGATGCCGGAGGGGTTGGAAGAGACGATGACGCGCCAGGAACTGGCGGATGTGATTGCCTATCTGCGGGCCGGGCTATGAAAACGGCCGAGACTGGCCTGCGCCCTGCTTCGGGTCTCGCGGCAACTCTCGAAGTGCAACCGAACGGCCTTGTTTCTGATTCGCCGCCCCGTCTCGATGAATATCGTCATTCCCTGGTGTAAACTAGTGCCAGCAGACTGGAAAGGTGTGTCCGGTGTTCTTTTTGAAGCGATGGACGCGGCGGCGGCGAGGAATGGTTTCCATAGCAGCCGTTCTGTTTCTCGCAGCCGGCAATCTCGCGGCCGAGAAGCCGTCCGAGCCGAGCCTGCTCTCCGTCTTTCCGCTGGGCGGACAGGTCGGGACGACGTTCGAGACTACGGTTCGAGGCCGGTCGCTGGATGGGGCCTACGCGCTGTGGTTCCGGTCGGACGCGGTTCAGGCGCGGGTGCTCTCCATCGAAGAAGAACCGGTCGAGCCGTCCGCATCCGGCAACAGGAAGCGTAAGGGCGGCACGGTTCAGCACCTGCGGGTTGAGATCCAGGTGCGGGAAGACTTGCCGATAGGCTCTCACCCTTTCCGGGTCGTCACGCCGCACGGGCTTTCGAATCCGCTGACGCTGCACGTGCACACGGAGCCGGTTCTGATCGAGCAGACCGACGCGCATGAGCTTCCGCGGCAAGCGCAGCCGCTTCCCGAACACCCTCTGGCGGTTCATGGACGGATCCACGAAGTGGGCCAGGTGGACTACTACTCGTTTGACGCCCGGAAGGGCGAAGAACTCTTGTTTGAAGCCTTCTCGAGCGGTCCGCTGGACCCCGCCGTCTCACTCTATGCACTGACCGGAAGTTGGTTCGATGATGATCGCGCCGTGCGTCTCGCCTATCACGATGACGACGTGTCGTATCCCGGCCTTTCGACAGAGTCGGCGTTGCGCTACCGCTTTGCGAAGGACGGGAACTTCCTCGTGCGCGTGAACGGTTTCTGGGGCTATGGGGGTCTGGACCACACGTACCTTCTACGGATCGTGCAGGTTGAGGCCGGGAGCACGCCGAAAACCGGGATAAGGTCGGAATGGAAGGAAAGGACGTGGACGCGCAGGCTCGATACCGAGCGCATGAAAACCCTGTGGTCCCGTTCGGTGCCTGATCTGGCGCCGAGCCTGACGGACGACGAGGGCAAACCCAAAGAAGGCGCGGTCGCTGCGATCCGGGAGATTCCCGTTGTCGACGCGGATGCCGAGCCGACCAGGCTCCCGGTTGAGCCTCCCGAGATTCCGCTGCCGGCGTTGATCGTCGGAACGATCGAGCGGCCCGGCGACGTCGACCGCGTGCGTTTTTCCACCAAGGAAGGCGACAAGCTCATCCTCGAAGTGGAGACGCCGGAGAAAACGATCCCCGTGATGAACCCGTACTTGCGGGTTGTCGATGCCGCGGGTGTCGAGGCGTTCACGAATGTGTACTCGAACGTCAATGTCAACGGCAATGCCTCGAAGCAGATCCGGCCCAAAACGGCTTTCGCCTTTTCGCGCGACGGCGATTTCACCCTGGATATTCGCGATATCACCGCGTCGTACGGCGATCGGGAGATGCGGTATCGCGTGCTGGTTCGCCCCTGGGTGCCGCACATGGGCGAAGTTCACATCGCGGAAGACCATATCAACCTGGTTGCGGGCGAAGCGAAGAAGCTGAGTGTGACCACCGATCAGGAAGAGGGCTATGATGGCTTCGTGATCCTGTCGATCGAAGGCTTGCCGCAGGGCGTGCGGGCCGTCCCCGGAACGGAGGTCGAGCCGGACAGCCCGCCGCCCTTCAGCGTGGGTAAGATCGAGCGCTTCAGGACGAAGAGCCAGAAGGCGACCTTCGTGATCCTGCCGGCGCCCGACGCCCCCGCGACGCGCATGCCCGCGGTAGCCCAGGTCTACGCGCAGCCCGTGGTGGACGGGAAGTTAGGAGACCGAATCCCCGTAAAAGATCTGCTGGTGATGGTGACACGGCAGCCGGAGAGTGTGAGCGAGAATCAGCGGAAACAAGCAACGGAGGCTTCGCGATGACCAGGGTTCTATTGTCCTGCGCCCTTCTGTTCGGCGCGCTTTCCTTGTACGGCGCTGTCGAGGGCGAGTCGGAGATTGTCTCGATTCGGCTTGTGCCGGAAGCGCGGACGCTGTCGGGCAAGGCTGCTTCCCAGCAGTTCGTCGTGATGGCGAAAACGGCCGGAGGCAGGGAACTCGACTTGACCGAACAGGCGCGCTTCACGCTCGCCGATCCGGAGTTGGCGGCGTTCAGGGAGACGGGGCGGGTGATCGCGGCCCGGGACGGCGAAACGAAGGTGCGAGCGGCCGTCGGGGCTCACGAAGCTGAGGCGTCGTTGCGGATCGAAGGGTCCTCTCAGCAGCGGCCGTTCAGCTTTTCGCGAGACATCGCTGGGATCTTTACCCGCCGCGGCTGCAATGGCAGCGGCTGTCATGGCGGCGTGAAGGGTCAGGCGGGGTTCAAGCTCTCCCACAACGCTGTCCACCCGCACGATGACTACCAGTGGATCGTCGAGGGTGGCGTGTTCCAGGTCACGACAAACGAGTCGGAAGACCCGAAGGAGCCTCGCATCAACCTCGAGCATCCCGAATCGAGCCTGCTTTTGCAGAAGGCGACCATGCAGGTGGCGCACGGCGGCGGGCCGCGTTTCGAGAAGGGCTCGGACGACTACGCGACGATCCTGAATTGGATCAAGGCCGGCGCGCCCTACGGAGAGGAGAGCGGCGAGGATTCCTCGAAAATCGTGAGGCTGGAGACGTTTCCCGCCGAAGTCGTGCTCGAACACGGTTCCAGGCAACGGATCCTCGTGACCGCCCACCTGTCGGACGGAACCCGGGAGGACTTCACGCATCAGGTCCTCTATGAAGTGAATGAGTCGGAGATTGCCGACGTGTCCGCGTCGGGCGTGATCGAGGCGGCCAAGCCGGGAGAGACGGCGGTGTCGATCAAGGCCGCGGGCCGCAATGCGCGGGTGGGTGTGGGCGTCGTGGCTCAGCCGCTGGAAAACTACCCTGATGTGCCGCGCAACAACTTCATCGACGAAGAGGTGTTCTCGAAGCTCCGCCGATTCAATATCGTCCCGTCGGAGCTGTCGAGTGATGAGGAGTTCCTGCGGCGGGTTTGCCTGGATCTGACAGGGCGTTTGCCTCCCCCCCGGCGTGTCCGCGAATTCGTCAAAGACAACGACCCGCGCAAGCGCGAGAAGCTGGTCGAGGTCTTGTTCGACTCGCCGGAATTCGTCGACTATTGGACATTCCGCTTCTCTGACCTGTACCGCGTGGCGATCTTTCCGATCGGCATCAACCCCAAGTGGACACAGATGTATTCGGAGTGGATTCGCGACTTCATCGAGCGCGATCGGCCCTATGACGAGGTGGCTCGCGAGCGGATCGCAGCCCAGGGCTACGCCTCTCCGACGCGTCACTATCTGCCGTATCTTCAGATTCCTCCTCCCGAGAACATGATGGGCGAGGAGGTGCGCGTGTACATGGGCCGGCGGCTCGACTGCGCGCAGTGCCACGACCACCCCTACGAGGAGTGGACGCAGGATCAGTTCTGGGGGATGACGGCGTTCTTCGGGCCGATGTTCAAGCTCGGTGGAGGGGAAACGTCGGTGGTTTTTGATTTCCCGGATGGCAAGGAGGTAGCTCCCGACGTGCCGAGCCCGAAGGAGTTGCGTGTCGTTCATCCACGTACGCAAGAGCCGGTGCAGCCCACCTTGCTCGACGGAACGGTGGTCGCGTTCTCCGATACCGGCCTGCCGCGGCGCAAGCTGGCGAAATGGATGACCTCCCATCCGTACTTCGCCGAAGCAACCGTCAACCGTATATGGAGCCTCTTCTTCGGCCGCGGGTTCGTGAATCCGGTGGACGACTTCCGGAGCACCAACCCGCCGACGCACCCGAAACTGCTGACGCGCCTGGCGGAGGACTTCGCACGGAATGGCTTTCAGCTCAAACATCTGATGCGCACCATCGTGACGTCGAGGACGTATCAGCTATCGAGCGCCACGAACACCACCAACGCCGCGGACAAGATCAACTATTCCCACGCGCTGCCCCGGCCCCTCGACGCCGAGATCCTCTTCGACGCCATCACCGATGTGACGGGCATCGAGGAGCGTTTCGAGGTCGGGACGAATCGAGGCGTCTGGAGGGGCGGCACCGCGCCGCTCGGCACGCGCGCCGTGCAGTTGAGGGAAACCGACATCTATCCCTCGGTGTTCCTGGACCTCTACGGTCGAGCCAACCGCTTCTCGGTGCCCGAGCGAGACGCCTCTCCGAAGCTGACGCAGGCGCTGCACATGCTCGCGGGTTCGACCTACAACGACAAGCTATGGACCGAAGGGGCGCGGGTCTTCGATTGGTATCAGCAAGGCGCTTCCGACGAAGAGATCGTCCATGACCTGTATCTCGTGGCGCTCTCGCGGGAGCCGACGAAGCCCGAGCTTCAGAATGTGAAGCGCCTCATCGCGCGAACTCCCACTCGGGAACAGGCCTTGCGGGACTTGCAATGGGCGATTCTCAGTTCACGGGAATTTGCTGAGAACCATTGACGCATGGAGTAAACTGGTAGCGGTACCGTGCGGCTTTTCGAGGATTGATCGGCATGCTCAAGAAAATCGGTTGTCTGACGGGAACGGATCGGCAGTGGAATCGACGGGACTTCGTGAAGGTCGGTTCGCTCGGTTTCCTGGGGATGAACCTGGCGCAGTCTCTCCGCCTGCAGGCGTCGTCGTCGGCGCGGCTCTCCTCGCAGGCCAAGGCGAAAGCCTGCATACTGCTCTGGCTCGAAGGCGGGCCGGCCCAGATGGACACCTGGGACCCCAAGACGAACAGTTCGTTCCGCCCGATTTCCACCAACGTTGACGGCATTCAGGTCTCCGAGCTGCTTCCGAAACTCGCCAAACGCATGGACAAGTTGGCGCTGATCCGTTCGATGAGCTCATTCGGCGACGACCATCCGCAGGCGGTGCATTACGCGGCGACCGGACATCTTCACAACCCGGCGATGCAGTTCCCGAGCTTGGGCTCGATTGTCGGCGAGCGCATGGGTTCCGCCAACGGCCTGCCGCCCTATGTCATCGTGCCGCGCTGGGAGCGCAGCCAGCAGTACCAGGAGTCGTTCCGTTCCGCCTTCCTCGGCCCGGACTACGCGCCGATGCTGATTCGCGATCCTTCGAAAGAAGGGTTCGAGGTGACCGACCTGAGCCTGCCGAAGTCGGTGGCGCCCGCGGCGGTCGAGAATCGCCGCGCCTTCCTCGACGTCGTCGACCGCATGTATCGCGACCGCGTCAACAGCGCCGAGCATGCCAGGATGGACGCCTTCACTCAGAAGGCTTGGGAGATGCTCCTCACGCCCGGCGTCCGGAACGCCTTCGATCTCTCGAAGGAGTCCGAAAAAACCAAGGATGCCTACGGCCGTGATTCCGTGGGACAGAGCCTGCTGCTCGCCCGCCGGCTCGTCGAAGCCGGCACGCGGTTCGTGACCGCCGCGGGGTTCCACGGAAATTCATGGGATACGCACTCCTTCAACGACAAGGGGCATCGAGACCGTCTGACGCCTCCCCTGGACCATTCGTTGTCGGCTCTGATCGATGACATGTCGGCCCGCGGTCTCTATGACGAGGTCATCGTCGTGGTGATGGGCGAGTTCGGCCGCACTCCGAACATCAACTCACGGCTGGGCCGTGACCACTGGCCCACATGCTGGTCGCTGGCCATCGGCGGCGGCGGGTTGAAGACCGGCCTGACCGTCGGCAAGAGCGACGAAAGGTCCGCCTACGTCGTCGAGCGCAAGACCAGCATCGGCGACCTCTTCGCGACCATCTACAAGGCCATGGGCATCGACTGGACCCACGAGTACATGACCCCCGTCGGCCGTCCCATCAAGATCGCCAACTCCTTCGAAGACGCCACCGGCGAGCCCGTCCACGAACTGGTCTGAGCCTGCACTTTTAACCACGCGTCGCGCTGAAGCCCGCTAAAGAGCAAGGCGGGTCGATGCGCTCCGTCCTTGCCCGAGGGCCGCGCGATCCTGCTGCACCGAGCCCGGCGGCGGCTCATTTCCGGCATATTCGCAGTGCGCACTGCTGACAGCGTGATGGTCAAGCTCGCTCGCAAAGACGGGAACTGGCTGGCTGCTGCTCAGCGGGCATCCGGCCCGGGAGCCGGTCCTTTGGCCGCGGCGCTGGGCGTTCCACGGCCGAATACTGCTAGGCAGGATCAGTCCTTCGTCGTATAGAACGTCAGTTCTCTTTTCAGGCGGCCAGCAAGTCTGTCGGCGACCTTCCCAAGGCCGCGTCTAAGGCCCATACTGAAGAAACCCGGTTTGTCGCCAGCATCGTCGGCCCAGACTTGCAGGTCCGTCTTCGTATCGAACAAAATGGCCCCGAACCTTGCATGCTCCTGAGGAGCCAGGAAGATATCCTTGACTCCAGGGCTGCTTTCCCCGTCCCAATGCCCCGTTACCTCGAGCAGGTAGTCGGCCTTTTCCTTGTTCCGCGTAATTTGAAACGGAATCTTCCTTCTGCCAATCTGTCCGGCAAGAATACTGGTCATCTTCTCTTCAGTACACTCGATGAACAGAGTAGAGCCTGCTTTGATGCTCTCAGCCTGAACAGGGATGGTTGACAGAATCGCAACCACCGTGAACGACAGGATGCTCTTTTTCATGCTTCTCTCTCCTTCAGCCAACAACTACCTTTTCCCCTCAATGTCGCAGGCAGACCGCACCATTTGGGAAAACAGACTCGCCCGTCAACGAGAATCGTTCGACTTGGTTCCTCTGACGGCATCTGTCTACACCCTCACCTGAAGTATGACAATTATTTCCCGCTCGGAAGAGGCTGCGGATGAGTTCACGCGCAAGGCCCAGGCACGCTCGCCGGATACGCTGGCGGTCGAGTTTCCCGCAACGCGTCGGGTTGAGCAGATCGATTAATCCGCGACGGCCCGGAACGGGGCGGAGTTCGAGGACGAGATGGAGAAGCTGCGGCTCACCTTCCGGCGAGACTGATTACTGGTTCGTGAAGCTCCGCCGCCTGCTCCTCAGCCGCCGCTCTCGGCTTCCAGGTGGATGCGCGCGAGGCCGTAGACCAGGAACTCCGGCACGTCGAATCGCAGTCGGCCGTCCGACTCCTCGAATGCGAGCTCCTGGGGTTCGGGCTTCTCGGGAGACAGCGCTTCGACCTTTACGGCGCGGTTCCCCTCGGGGACGATGAAATCCACCTTGATGCTATCGACCGCGATCGGCTTCTCGTCAGCGATTCCCCTGCCCCGGTAGCCCTCCGGGCCGGGCTCGCGGTTGTAGTTCACGAAGTGCAGATCGATCTCGTTGCCCTGCGCCGGGCGGCTGGCTGAGACGCGCACCGTGGTGGGCGCTTCGAAGCGGCTGAGTTGATCGAAGCTCGCGTTGTCGATCGTCTGCGCGTGTCCGATGGCGTAGACCTCGCGATAGCTGTCCCTCTGTTCCGGCGTCACGATCTCATCGGGAGACACGTCGAAGAGAACATGCTCGTCCATGAGCTTGTTGCCGACGTACTGGAATCTCGTCATGGCCGGGATCAACTGGCCCTGATGGTTCTGGCTGCGAGGATGCAACAGCAGCGCTTCGCCGTACGGCCGGTTGGCCTGGAATACGTCGTCATAGCGCTTGACGAACTGGTAATAGCGGACGAGTTCCTGTCGTGCGGCCGGGTCGGTGAAGTTGATGTACTTCGCCATGGGCGCGCCGCCGTTGGCCATCAATTCCGCCATCGAAGCGCGGATCTTCACATTCTCGTAGTGGCACACCGTATAGGGTTTGTCATCGAAGCTGGCGCGCAGGTAACGTAGTTGCAGCGTCGGTTCCTGCTTGCCGAGGCAGTACCAGAGATAGCTTTCGTCCTTGCCCCACAGCTCGCTCGGCAGCATGGCTCGCTCATCGTTCGAGCCGCGCGGCGGGTTGCCGAAATCGCCGGAGCTGTGACCCCACATGGATGTGATCAGATCCGGTTTGAGCGAGCGGCCGTATTCGTGGAGGACCTCGTCGAAGGCTTCCTTGTTGATGATGTCCGAGTACCGCCGCATTTCGATCCGCAGCGGCGTTGTCTCGTTGGGGTTGTGGCGTGCAACGATTTCTGTGAATTGGTGTGTCTCGAGATCGTCAATCTCGAACTTCTGTTGCAGCTCCTCAGCCTCGTAGCGGTTACCCAGATATTCCTTGAATCGCCGCTCGCAGTGTTCGCCGAGGCAGTTCCTTCGATAGAAGTAGTTGACCTGGAATCCGTCGACGCCTCGTTCGATGCCGCGTTTGCACCAGGCCTTGAGCACCTCGCGCCAGTGAGGGTTCGCCAGACAGCCGTAATAGACGCCGAACGGCGCGGCGTCAGGGTCCGTCGTAAAGATCGGCGTGCCGTCGGCGTTCTTGGCGAGCAGGTCGACCGGGTTTTCTACCGGTTTCGGTCCGAGTTCGTCCTCGTCCCACAGTTCGTTGTAGAAAGTGAAGAAGCCGCCGGTGGGGTTGTTCGGGTCTTCGGTGGTGCCCAGCAGATACTTGGCGATGTCGAAGTGCCCGATCGGGCGCGCGCCGCGCTTGCGAACCTCGGCATTGATCTTCTCGAAGTAATCCCCGCTCAGCCGCAACCTCTCCGCGGGGTCTTCGGACTGGACCGCGCCCCCGTGACTGGGCATCACGGGCCCGGTGAGGCCCTTGTATTTGTCGGGCAGGTGCGCCAGCGTCCAGAAGTCGGCGCCGTAAAAGCCGACTTGTACGATCTCAGGTTCGGCCTCTTCGATGAATTCGAGGTATCCGGGCTCGAGATACTGCCGCCAGTGAACGATCATGCGGGTGAATTCGAGCCTCTCCGCTTCGGCCTCCGGTTCCGGTTGGGGCATTTCGCAACCGAGCGGAAGAATCAACAGGACAAGCATGATGGATGCAACGAGACGGGAATGGGTACGCATGGCTGATGCTCCTGAATGTGAAGTGCTGCCGGAAGCCGCTGTCTGCGCCGAGTATATCACTGCCGACTCCCCGGATTCGCTCGCCTGCGCCGGCCGCCGGATTGGCGCGGTCGCGGCCGGCCCGGACGCCTTTGACTGCCCAGGGGCCGGTTGCTAGAATCCACGCACCAAGGAGGTCTGCGATGGAACGACGATCTTTTCTGGGAGGGCTGGCCGGCACGCCCCTGGCCGCTGGAAGTACGTCGGCGCAAACGGCGAAACCGCGGCGGCAGCCTCCCAACGTGCTCTTCATTCTGTTCGACAAGTGCCGCCGCGACGCCTTCGGCGCTTACGGGATGAAACCGGTTCACACGCCGAATATCGACGCGCTCGCGCAAGACGGCGTCCGCTTCGACACCTACTATGCCCCGCAGGGCCTGTGCGGACCCTGCCGCGCTTCCATCATCACGGGTATGTATCCGAACGAGCACGGCATGCGCAAGAACTGCCACCCGACCCATGGGAGAGGCCAGAACTCGTACCACGGACGTAATCCCGACCCCTTCCACGACGAGCGCTTTCATCTCTGGGACAACTTCCCCTATGTCTTGCACAATGCCGGCTACCAGACGGCCCATGTCGGCAAGTGGCACCTGGGCCCCTCGAACCCCGGCTTTTTCGATACTTGGCGGACTTTCAACTCCCAGATGTTCCACTGGATCGGCAAGCCGCACGAGTCCGTCTATCGTCCCGACATGCAGACCGACCGCGGCATCGAGTTCATCAACGCGAATGCGGATCGGCCGTTCTTTCTTTATCAGTCCTTCTACCCACCGCATCCGCCATGGGACCCGCCCAGGAAATACTACGAGCCGTATCAGGGAAGGAACCTCGAGCCGAAGGGATACTACGAGACCGTTACGAGCCTGGACTGGAACGTCGGCCGGCTGGTGGAAACCCTCAGAAAGAGAAAGATCCTCGACAACACCCTGATCGTCGTCACGACCGAGCACGGAATGACCTTGCGGAAGTATCCCGGCACTGGAGTCCACGGCTATTCCAGCCCCTATGACGAGGTTTCGCGCATCCCGCTCGTGATGCATTGGCCGGATGGGCTGCCGCGGGGCATGGTGTGGAATTCCGGCGTCGGCGCCGTGGATCTGGCCCCGACCATCATGGACGCCGCAGGGGCCGTGGGCCGCCTACAGGGGCGCTATATGCCGCTCGAAGAGCGCAGCTTGCTGCCTGATCTGCAGGCGAAGCGGGACCGCTGGCGGATGCCCCTCGTCATGATGAACCACTGCCAGCGCTTGTACGAGGGCGCCTATTTCGAGGACCGCGCGATTCGTACGGAACGCTGGAAGCTGATCCTGCGCCGCTTCAAGGCGTTTTCGGAGGGTTCGCCGGGATCTCTCCACGACATGCAGGCCGACCCCGAAGAGAGAAACGATCTCTATGGGGACCCGGCCCATCAGGACACCGTGGCGGACCTGTCTCGTCAACTCATGGCCTGGGGCGAGCGTCATGGCGATCCAATCGCCATGGAATTGGCGAGCCGCGCGTTGATGGGATAGCAGGCTTCACGGCGCGCCGCGCGCTGCTCCCGGGAGTCCGGTCCGGGACGTCTAGGCCAATCGGCCGCGGGCCACCAAAGGCCACACGGCTTCGAGCCGGTCGTCGCGCAGGCAATAGAACCGGTCGTGCAGGACGGTCGTGAAGTCGCCGTAGCCGGGTATCAGCTCAATCCGCTCGCCGACAGCCGGTCCGGATCCCCCGCTGACCTCGAGAATCCCATGCTCGGCGGAAAGGCTTTGGATGCGCAGATCGCTGCGGCCCTTCACTTCAGGCACGTGAACCTCCATGTTCATCGTTTTTCGCCCGGCGTCGATGATGGCGCGATCGGGCGCCGGGCGGCTCGTAACGCTCGCCAGAATCGTAAGAGCGTATTCGAGGCTCCGGACACCGCATTGCTCGCGGTACATCAGGTCCATGAAGATCCCGCCGCCGGCCTGGATCTCGGTGAGGGCCGGTTGACGAGCCGTGATCTCGTACGATCCCGTCCCGCCGGCGCTCACGATGGGACACGGTAGGCCGGCTTGCAGCAGCGCCTGCTTCGTGACCGCGAGCAAGTCGATGGATTCCGCGATCGCCTTTTCCTTCTCACCGGGGCCTTCCACTCGGAGCAGGTGCCCCTCATACCCCATGATCCCCGCGAACTCCAGGCTTGCTGTCCCGTCGATGAGGCGCGCCAGATCCACCGCCGCCTGACCCGGCTCGACGCCGCAGCGGCTCATGCCGATGTCAACCTCGATCATGGCCCGCACCGGTCGTTCGGGTGGCAGAGCCGCTGAAAGTGCATCCACATGATCGGAGTGGTCGACCACGACGATGGGGTCGGCGATCTTCCGAAGCGCCGCCAGCCGCCGCAGCTTGAGACCGCCAACGAGCGGATTCGCGATCAGCAGATCCTTCACTCCCGCTGCTGCCATGACCTCGGCCTCGCCGAGCTTCGCGCAGGTCAGCCCGATCGCTCCGGCGGCCAACACCTTGTGCGCGATGTCGGGACTCTTGTGACACTTGGCGTGCGGGCGCCAGGCGAGGTCGTGCTCGGCGCAGTAGATGCTCATCTTCCTTACATTGCTCTCGAATACATCGAGGTCAATCAAAAGACAGGGGGTGTCGATGTCGTCGCGAGTCGCTCCGGGGGCGGGCTGGTTAAGGTCTGTCATGTAGTTGATCGTCCAGGAACTTGTCCGGCATTCCTTTGAGACGCGCGGCTCTCGAAAGCTTGTAGTGTACGCGGTCCGGGGCCGAGCCGGAGGTCGGCGTGGCGTTGCGGAAGGTAATCCTTCGGGTAGGCTTGATGCCGGATTTCTTGGGAAACCATGTTCCTGAACGGATCGCGGTCATATCGGGATCAGGTTAGCGCAAACCGGCACGGCCGATGCCCCGGTCGAACAGGGCAACACGGGTCTGCATGATGCATTGCACCCTCTCGGTAAGGAATCCAACCCGCAGGTGAGGGTCGCATCCCGATGTCGGCGAAATGGGAGACGTCCCCCTGGAGAGCCAGACGGAGCGTTTCCCTTCGGCGGACCTGCATTTCTCACCACGTGGGGAAGCGAAGTGCGGAACAGGGACGGCAGGACGAGGTGCGAACCGCCCTCGCCGGTAACACGGCCCTTGGGGTTTTTCACGAAACACGGCTTTTTTTCGAAACACGTCCTTTACGGCCCTTCGGTGCGCCGTGGGTGCGCCGTGCGGAGAAAAAGCGGAATTGAAGGTGGCAGAACAAAAAAACCGAAATCTGACGCCCACCCCGCAGTGCCCGCCATCACGTCACGGCTTGCCTGCCCGCCATTGGACGCGATTGGCTGGCTTTTTTGTTGCCCGGTCACGGCTTCCCCGGCGGCTGTTTCCCACTATTTCCCGTTATTTCTCGGGGGCTGGGGGAGCTGGGGGGGCTCCGGAGGAGATGTTCAAGCGCCGTTCGCTGGAAATCCCGGAAAAGTGTACAAAGTCCCGCTTCTCCCAGGAAAATGCGTGAAACGCAGCGTCCGCCTCCTCTCCCGTCGCCCTCCGGGCTCGTTCCGTTTGCCGCAAATGGAACACCATGCCGAGAAAGGGGAACGATCTACGTTGCGAAGATCGGGTCGTATTCTGCTTGACAGCAGATTCAATTGGACGTATGATTAAAACGTTCGTTTGAATTATGCGCCGGCCAAGCTGTCCGGCGCGTCAAGTTCGAGGCGAAATGGCAACGGGGACGAAAGAACAGATTTTGGATGCCGCCGAGCGGATGTTTGCCGAAAACGGCATCCACGCGGTGTCGTTGCGGGCGATTATTGCGGAAGCGGACGTGAATCTGGCGGCGGTTCACTATCACTTCGGGTCGAAGGACGCTTTGGTCGAGGCCGTCTTCGAACGCCGTGTGGGGCCGGTGAACGAGGCGCGGTTGGCGTGGCTGGACAGGTTGGAGGCCGAATGGGACGGAGCACCACCGGTGGAGGAAGTGCTGCGGGCGTTCGTGACCCCGGCGATTCAGCTTGCGATGGATTCGGAGCGCGGGCGGACGTTCATGAAGACATGCGGCCGCTTCTATACCGAGGCGGGGGACCAACTGCAGCCGATTTTCGACCGTTTGTTCCGCAAGATCATCGAGCGCTATGTGGCGGCCTTCCAGAAAGCTTGTCCTGAGCTGCCGCCGGCGGAGCTGCTTTGGCGGTTTCACTTCACGGTCGGAGTCATGGTGCATACGCTGCTTGACAGCGAGAAGCTTCGACGCATTTCGTGTGGCGCTTGCGACCCGAGCGACGTGGAAGCAGTGGTGGAACGCATGGTGAACTTCGCGGCGGCCGGGATGAAAACACCCCCGGCGACGCTGACGCACAAGGAGCAGGCCGCGGTGGAACCGGAGGGCATCGAAGTGGGGGTGAGTGCATGAAGCCTGCTCTCTGGGCGGTCATCGTCAGCGCGAGCTTGATGGCATCCGGCTGCGGCAACAAGTTTCAGGCGCCGCCGCACCCGCTCAGCATCCAGGCTCCCGAGGAGTGGTCGGGAGGCAGGTCCATCACGGGCATATCGGACGCTCGTTGGTGGAGCTACCTGGGTGACGACGGACTCGACACCGCGATCGATACGGCTCTCGAGCACAACTATGACCTTCGGGCGGCGGCGGCGCGGGTGGAAGCGGCTCTGGCCGAGGCGCTCGCAGCGGGAGCGGACCTGCGTCCCACGATCGACCTGAATCTGGCGCGTGGACGGCAGCGGCAGAACTTCGTCGGGTTGCCGATTCCGGGGCGGGAAGGCAGCGTGCTCTCGACGACGTACTCCAACGCCGGCGTGAACCTGGCGCTGAGTTGGGAGCCCGACTTTTGGGGACGGATCAAGAGTGGTGAAGCGGCGGCGGTAGCCGCGGTGGGGGTTCGTGAAGAGGACCTGTCGGCTTCTCGCTTGTCGCTTTCCGGGCAGGTGGCGAAGGCCTGGTTCGCCGCGGTCGAGGCGCGGCGGCAAGTGGGGTTGGCTCGGGCAACGCTCGAGAGCTACCACACCTCGGTCGCGCGCGTGCGGGAACGGTTTGAACGCGGCTTGCGGCCTTCTCTTGACCTGCGGCTGGCGCTGACCGAAGTGGATAGGGCCAAGGCGCTCGTCGCGCAGCGGCAGGCGCAAGTCGACTCCTCGATTCGGCAGATCGAGATTTTGTTGGGGCGCTATCCGTCCGGCGCATACGCACTCGCTGAGGATCTTCCCGATCTGCCGGTTCACGTCCCCGGTGGCTTGCCGTCGGAACTCGTTCATCGCCGCCCGGATCTGAAGACGGCCGAACAGGAGCTGTTGGCGTCGGATGCGCGAGTGGCGCAGTCGCGAGCCAATTTGCGTCCACGTTTCAACCTGACGTCGCAGTTCGGGACCGCCAGCAATCAGTTGCAAGACTTGATGAACGGCAATCTGATGGCTTGGAATCTGATTGGCGGGTTGCTCCACCCGATCTACAACCGCGGACGTTTGAAAGCGGGGATCGCCCGTGACGAAGCGCTGGTGATGGAGACGATGGCGCGCTACGAGAGTTCTCTTCTGCGCGCATACGGCGAAGTCGAAATCTCGCTCGCCGCGGAGGACATTCTGGCGCGGCAGGAAGACGCACTCGTAGCGGCGACCGAGAAGTCTCTGGCCGCGCGCGACTTGGCGGAAGATCGTTATCGGCGCGGCTTGGCGGACATCATTACGGTGCTTTCATCGCAAAGGACGGCCCTCGATTCCGAAAGCCAACTGCTCGCCTTGCGCCGGCAGCGGCTCGACAACCGCGTCGATCTGCATCTTGCGCTGGGTGGCGGTTTCGAATCACCTGCGCCGGAACCGGCAATCGGGGTACCGCAGTTGTCAGCGGCGGAGGATTTATGAAAGTCGTAAGGATCGTGCTTCAGATTCTGTTGCCGCTGGTGATTCTTGGCATCGGCTGGTATGTGGCGGTGACGTTGGTCGAGGCTCGGCAGGAGCCTGAAACGGAGCCGATCGAAATACCGCTGCCGCTGGTTCAGGTGCTCGAGGTCAAGCCGAAGGGCCAACGGCTGACCGTGAGGGCGGAAGGGACGGTGGTTCCGCGTACGCAGACCGAGCTGGTGCCCGAGATTTCGGGGCGTGTTGTTTGGGTGTCGCCTTCGCTCGCTTCGGGCGGTTTCTTCGAGAAGGATGAGGAACTGTTGAAGGTGGATCGGCGCGAATACGAGTTGGCGGTCGTGCGGGCTCGGTCTGCGGTGGCGCAAGCGGAGCTGGTGCTGGCTACGGAGCAGGAAGAGGCGGACTTGGCGCGGCGAGAGTGGGAGAGTCTGGGTAAGGGCGAACCGACCGCGTTGACGTTCCGCGAGCCGCAGGTCGCCCAGGCCCAAGCTGCCCTCGCTTCGGCACGGGCGGCGTTGGCGCAGGCCGAGTATGACCTTGAGCGCACGGTCGTGAAGGCGCCGTACGCAGGTCGGATTCGGTCGAAGAGCGTGGACGTCGGGCAGTTCGTTAGCCGCGGCGCGCCGGTGGCGCGCGTCTATGCGGTGGATTATGCGGAAGTGCGGCTCCCGATCCCGGATGCGGAACTCGCGTACGTCGACTTGCCTTTGGCGTTTCGCGGACAAGTGGGGGATGCGAACGGACCGAAAGTGATGCTGCGCGCGCAGTTCGCCGGCAGCGAGCACACCTGGCAAGGGCGCATCGTTCGCACCGAAGCTGAGATTGATCCGCAGAGCCGCATGGTGCAAGCGGTGGCCCGTGTCGCTAATCCATATGGTCAGGGGGGACGACCCGGACGGCCTCCGTTGGCTGTGGGAATGTTCGTCGAAGCCGAAATCGAGGGCAGGTGGTCATCGTCGGTGGTGCTGCCTCGCGCGGCGCTGCGTGACGGGCACACGGTGTATGTCATCGATGATGACGGCCGCTTGGAGTTCCGCGCCGTCAACGTGCTGCGGGCGGAGCGAGAGCGCGTGCTCGTGCGTTCCGGCTTGCAAGAGGGCGAGCGGGTCTGTATTTCGAACATCGAGACGGCCGTCGAAGGAATGAAGGTGGAAGTCGTCGCAACAGAAGGGGAAGCCGTTCCTGTGTCGTAGTGGGGAAGCGGAGCTGTCCATGCACGGATTGATCTCTTGGTTTGCCCGTAACGGGGTTGCCGCCAACCTGTTGATGATCGTGATCATCGTGATGGGAGCGATGACGATCCCGAGGTTGAAGAAGGAAGTCTTTCCCGAGTACGCAATCGACATGGTGACCGTGTCGGTGGATTTCCGCGGCGGCACGCCGGAGGAGATCGAGGAGACGGTCTGCATCCGGATCGAGGAGGAAATTCAGGATCTGGACGGCATCAAGAAGATCACCTCGACAGCGGCGGAAGGCAATGGGACGGTAAGTGTGGAAGTGGCGCCGGGTTATGATTCCCGCCGGCTGCTCGACGACGTCAAGTCGCGGGTGGATTCGATCGACACTTTCCCCGACGAAACGGAGAAGCCGGTGGTGCGGGAAATTCTGAACCGCCGGCAGGTGATCAACGTTTCGATCTCCGGGGACACGGATGAGAAGACGCTGAAGCAACTGGGCAAACAGGTGCGTGACGAGATCATCGACCTCCCGGGGATCACGCACGCCGAACTGGTCAATGCGCGGGACTACGAGATATCGATCGAGGTTTCGGAGGAGGCGCTGCGGCGTCACAACCTGACATTCGATTTCGTGGCGCAGAGGGTGCGGCGTTTTTCGCTGGACTTGCCGGGTGGTTCGCTGAAGACCGAGACGGGCGATATTCTGCTGCGGACAAAGGGGCAGGCCTATGTCGGGCAGGACTTCGAAAAGCTCCCGCTGTTGACGAAACCGGACGGCACGAAGCTGTATCTCGAAGACGTCGCCACCGTGGTGGACGGCTTCACGGATACGGACGAGTGGGCGTTTTTCAATGGCAAGCCGTCGATGATGGTGTCCGTGTATCGAGTGGGGGATCAGAACGCCATCACGGTGTCGGAGACCATTCACGACTACGTTGAGCAGGCGCATGCACGTTTGCCGGAAGGCATTGCCATCGAGATCTGGAAAGACAATGCGTCTTTCCTGCGAGGCCGTATCGATTTGCTGCTGCGGAATGCCGCGAACGGGCTGGTCCTTGTGTTCATCGTTCTGGCGCTGTTCTTACGGATGCAGCTCGCGTTTTGGGTGACGATCGGGATTCCGATTTCGTTCCTGGGGGCGTTGGCTCTGATGCCGTTGTACGGCGGTTCGATCAACATGATTTCGCTGTTCGCGATGATTCTGGTGCTGGGCATCGTTGTGGACGATGCCATCGTCGTGGGCGAGAGTATCTTTACCGAGCAACGACGCGGGAACAAAGGCGTGGAAGGGTCGATTCGGGGGACGCGGACCGTCGGAGTACCGGTAATTTTCGGTGTGCTGACGACCGTAGCCGCGTTCTCGCCGATGTTGTTCCTGCCGGGGTACATGGGCAAGATCTGGAGGATGATTCCGCTAGCGGTGATTCCGGCTTTGCTGTTCTCGTTGATTGAATCGCAGCTCGTGCTGCCGCATCACCTGTCGTGGACACGGGCGCACAGCGATCAGGGCCGGCGTCGGAATCTGCCGGCGAGAATGTGGATCGCGTTTTTCGGATTCTTCGACGAGGCGCTGCAGTGGTTCATCCGGAACATCTACGGGCCGGCGCTCAGACGTATGCTGAACTGGCGCTATGTGACGATGGCGGTGGCCGCAACGGCGCTCATGTTGACCCTGGGGTTGGTCGGCGGCGGCTTCGTGGAGTTCACGTTCTTCCCGCAAGTCGAGGCGGACTATGTCATCGCAACGGTCACGTTTCCCCTGGAAACTCCGGCGACGGTAACCGAACGGGCGGTAAAGAAAATACAGGCGGCGGCGGAGCGTCTGCAGCGGCAGATTGATGCCGAATCGGGAGAGAAAGTGTTTCGTCACCTGCTGGCGTCGGTGGGAAATCAGCCCGTAACGACGGAGAACCGTCAAAACACAGGTGAGAGAACAGCGGGCGACGGCGGTTCCCACATCGGTGAAATCGGAATCGAGCTGACTCCGTCGGAAAGCCGTACGATCCCGAGCGGTGAATTGGCCAACCGCTGGCGAGACTTGACAGGGCCGATTCCGGGCGCCGTCGAGTTGAAGTTCTCGGCGGACATGCTGGCGGCGGGCTCCGACATTGACTTTCAGCTCCGCGGACGCGACACCAAGGCGTTGCGCCAGGTGGCGGAGAAACTCAAGGCCAAATTGGCTGAGTACCCGGGTGTCTATGACATTACGGACTCTTTCCGGGGCGGCAAACCGGAGGTCAAGCTGGCGCTGAACTCGGAAGGAGAGGCGCTGGGGTTGACGCTTCAGGATCTCGCGAATCAAGTGCGGCAGGGATTCTATGGCGAAGAAGCGCAGAGAATTCAGCGGGGACGCGATGACATTCGGGTCATGGTGCGCTATCCCAGGGAGGAGCGGAACTCTCTGGGCGATCTCGAGTCGATGCGGATCCGGACGCCAAGCGGGAACGAGGTGCCGTTCTCGACGGTTGCGGACGCTTCATTGGGCCGCGGGTTCGCAAAAATCCGGCGGGTCGACCGGCAACGCGTCATCAACGTGACGGCGGATGTCGATGCGTCACAGACGAATGAGAACACGGTCATTGAAGACGTGAGCCGCACCTTCCTGGAGCCGCTGATCGCGACGCAATACTCGAATGTCAGCTTCTCGCTGGAAGGACAGCAGCGCGAGCAGATGGAGTTGCTGAGCGAATTGGCGACGGGTTTCGCAGTAGCTCTATTCGTGATCTATGCATTGATGGCAATCCCGTTCAAGTCATATACCCAGCCGTTGATCGTGATGATCGCGGTGCCGTTCGGGATTGTAGGTGCGGTTTGGGGACATGCGGTTATGGGGTATGAGTTGAGCATCATGTCGCTGCTGGGTCTCGTCGCGTTGACGGGCGTAGTCGTCAACGACAGTCTCGTGTTGGTCCACTACGTCAATCATCAGCGCAACGAAGGAAAGGGTCTATACGATGCAGTGCGCACAGCGGGGCTGGTGCGTTTCCGGCCGATTCTGTTGACGTCTCTCACGACAGCGGCAGGCATTACACCGCTGATGCTGGAAGAGAGCGTGCAAGCGAAATTCTTGATCCCGATGGCCGTGGCACTCGCTTTCGGTGTGTTGTTCGCGACCGTGATTTCGCTTGTTCTGGTGCCGTCGTTGTATCTGATTATCGAGGACATCAAGCAGGCGGGGCGTTGGGTGTTGCGAGGGCTGGTGTGGCTCTATCGTCCTCTGCCGGAGCCTTCGATGGCAGCCGGGAAAGACTCTCCGTCCTTATCCGGGACATCACTGCTCGAAACGAACGGAGCGTCCGGCCCTCATCGAGTCGGAGCGGTTTCGAGCGGCACGGGCGGCATCGGCAGCGGCGTTTCGCCGCTCGCTGTCCAGCGCAAGGATGAGTAACCGTTCAGAGATGGTGGAGTAAGTCTGGTTTCGTGCTCGACATGATCTTGCCCAAGAAGCTCACCGCTAGGCTCCTGTTCGTCTTTCTGACGACGTTTCCCTTTGCGAGTGCCCAGAACGGCGCCACGGATGCGCTTCCGCCTATCAAAAAAATCATCGAAAAGGCCCTCGCAAGGGCCGAGTGGCAGAAGAAGTTGGAGATCAGCCGCACCTCCGTAGCTGAATTGATCAAGGTGACTGAGCGTCTTGACGATGAGGGCTCAACCGAATCCAAGGAAGAAATCGTCTTTCGAGAAAGCCTGCACGACGGTCACTATTTCCATGAGAAGATTCTCGTCAACGGCCGTAAGTTGACGGAAAGAGAAGCAAATGACGAGAAAGCCCGCAAGGAGAAGTTCCTGAGGGAAATCGAGCGCAACCGAGGCAACAAGTCCTACAAACCGAAGAATGATCGAGTCGAGTTCAATCGCGAATTGGTCGAGCGCTATCAGGCGAAGCTGGCTGGCCGGGAAACCGTTCACGGCCGAGAAGCCTATGTGATCGAGTTCGAACCCAGGTACGGGAAACTACCTGTGAGAAGGCGGATGGATTATGCGCTGAACAAGTCGAATGGCCGCGTATGGATCGACTCCGAAGACTATGGCATCGCGCGCGTCGAGTTCCACTTGATGGAGCCCGTGCGTCTATGGTACGGGATCCTCGGGAACGTGACGGTCGCCGACGGACTCGTAGAGACGAGCCGGAACGAGGAAGGCTTTTGGCTACCCCGCGAGATGAAAATCTATATGGACGGCCGTATTCTCTTCACGTCTCTCCACCACAGGTCTCTCAGAAGATGGCGCTACCCCGATGAGGGTGAATCGCTGTCCGTGGGCCACTGAACGTTTTCGGTTTTTCCCGTGGCTTCCTTCTCGACAGCTCGGCCGGCATGCCGACGGTAGCGGACTTCGCCAGTAGCCGCAACCTGGCAACCCTGATCCCTGACTGCAACTTGGCGTGAGTCAATCAGCCGCTTGCGGCGGTTTCGACAGGTCGCCGAGAAGCTCGCGCAATTGCGTCTCGTCCAGAATGGGAATGCCCAAGGCCTGGGCCTTATCGAGCTTGGATCCGGCCTTTTCGCCGCCGACGACATAGCTCGTCTTCTTGCTGACCGATCCGATGACCTTTCCTCCTGCCTGTTCGATCAGCCGTCCGGCCTCGTCCCTGGTCAAAGACGGCAAGGTCCCGGTCAGCACGAAAGTATTACCGCTCAGCGGCGTTTCGCGCCGCTGGACCTTCCTCTCGCCTTCGAATCGCAGACCCGCCTCGCGTAACGCCTCGATCAACCATTGATTCTCCGGCTCCTGGAAGAAATCGACGACTGCCTGCGCTACCCGAGGTCCGACGTCCTCGACTTCCTGCAAGTCTTCCAGCGACGCGGAGCCGAGCGCATCGATCCCACCATAGCTGTCCATGAGTATCTGCGCCGTACTTTCACCGACGTAGCGAATCCCCAGTCCATACACGAGCCGCGCCACCGAGCGTGAACGGGAATCCTCGATGTTGTTCAGCAGGTTTTCCGTCGACTTCCTGCCCATCCGCTCCAACGACTCGATCTGAGCCGCTTCCAGTTGATAGAGGCCCGCCAGACTCTCGATCAATCCCTTGTCGACGAACTGCTCGACCAGGGCCTCGCCCAGACCGTCGATATTCATCGCCCGCCGCGAAGCGAAATGCAGAATCGACTCCTTCAGCCGCGCCGGACAATTCGTGTTGACACAACGTTTGATGGCTTCTCCTTCTTCACGCACGACCCGTGTTTCGCACACGGGACATGATTCCGGCAACGAGAACGGTTTTCGATCCTCGCCCGGCGCCACTACCCGTACGACCTTGGGAATCACATCGCCGCTGCGCTCGATCAGCACCGTATCGCCGATCTGCAGGCCCAGCCGTTCGATTTCGTCTTCGTTATGCAGGGTCGCCCGCGATACGGTAACGCCGCCGACGAATACCGGCTTGAGCCGCGCGCTCGGGGTAAGCGCTCCGGTGCGCCCCACATTGACCTCGATGTCCTCGACGACCGTCTCCGCCTGCTCCGCCGCCCACTTGCAAGCCACGGCCCAGCGCGGAGCGCGCGATCGCGTACCCAGTTCGCTCTGGAGCGTCGTGGAGTCCACTTTTATGACGAGGCCGTCGATTTCATACGGCAGCGATTCCCGCTCCTTGCCCCAATCGGAGGCGAAAGTAAGTACGGGCTCCACTCCCGAAAACAGCGCTCGATTCTTGTTCACCTTGAACCCGTAGGCCTCCAGCGCATCAAGAGTAAGCCAGTGCCGGTCGAACATCGACGAGCCGTTTCGTAGCAGTGCGTAGGCATAAAAGTCCAACCGCCGCGATGCCGTAATCTTCGGATCGAGTACGCGGAGCGATCCCGCTGCGGCGTTTCGCGGATTCGCGAACGTTGGCTGCTCTTCCCGCAAACGCTCCGCATTCAGCTTCTCGAAAGACCGCCGCGTCATCACGACCTCGCCGCGTACTTCCACCTCTCCGGTCCAATCGATCTTCGTGCCCGAAGTCGAATTGAGCCGCAACGGCAGGGAACGAATCGTCCGTGCGTTCTCGGTGATTTCTTCCCCGGTGTATCCGTCTCCTCGGGTCAGCGCACGTGTCATCAGCCCGTCGACGAAGTGCACGGCCATCGAAATCCCGTCCAGCTTCAACTCGGCAACGTAATCCACCGTTTCCAAGTCCGCCCGCTCCCGCACTCGCCGGTCGAACTCGAGCAAGTCACTATCGCTGAAGGCGTTGTCGAGACTGAGCATCGGCGACAGATGGGCCATCTTCACGAAGCCGTCGCGCGGTGGAGCTCCTACTCGCTGCGTCGGCGAATCAGCCGCCACGAGCTGTGGATACTGCTTCTCCAACCCCTGCAACTCGCGCATCAGGGTGTCGTACTCGGCGTCGGAAACTTCCGGTTGGTCGAGCACGTAGTACTGTTTGTCGTGATGTCGGATGGTTTCCCGGAGGGTGGCCGCACGTTCCTTGGCGTCGACCGGGACATCGCCTGGGCCCATGGAGGTTACTATTATAGAAATTCGCAATTACAAGTTATGGGCTTGACATTTCAGGCTGATCTTGGGACAATGTAGGTATGAACTTGATGACGATTCACTCACGGTTCCCGGATCAAGAAGCCTGCATCGAGCACTTGGAGAGGGTACGCTGGGGCGATGAGCCCTGGTGTCCGTTGTGCGGTTGTCTGAACGTCAAGCCCAAAGCGGACGGCGACCGCGTGGGACGCTGGAACTGCCACGATTGCAAGTCCAGCTTCAACGTGCTGTCGGGCACGATCTTCGAGAAGACGCGCATCGAACTCCCCTACTGGTTCATGGCGATCGGCCTGATCGTCAACGCCAAGAAGAGCTTGTCGAGCTGCCAGCTTGCGCGCGACCTGGACATTACACAACAGTCCGCGCACTACATGCAAATCCGCATCCGTGCGGCGATGGCGACCGAGCAGCTTCCCATGCTGCAAGGCATCATCGAAGCCGATGAGACCTACATCGGCGGCCGTCCGCGCAAGGGAAACAAGCGCAAAGACGACAAGCCGCGGCCGCGTGGCCGGGGAACGGACAAGACGCCGGTTATCGGCGTAGTCGAGCGCGGCGGCAAGGTGGTAGCCCAAGTCGCCAACAAGGTGAACGGCAAGCGCATTCTGAAGTTCGTCAAAAGCGCCGTCGATCCTACGGGATCGCTGCTCATCACTGACGAGTTCAAAGCGTACCGGGCCGTCCGGCCTCTGATGAGCCACGCCGTCATCAAGCACCGGAAGCAGTACGTTGACGGCCTGACGCACACCAACACGATTGAGGGCTTTTGGAGCCTGCTGAAACGCGCTTGGTACGGCTCGCACCACCACTACGGCGATCGGTTCATGCCGCTCTACGTGGCGGAAGCCTGCTGGAAATACAACCACCGCAAGAGCGACAACGCCTTTGGCGACTTCATCGGGGAATGCTTCGCATGAACCGCCTCTACTACGGCGACAACCTGACCATCATGCAGGATATGCGGGTCGGGTCTGTGGACTTGATCTATCTCGATCCGCCGTTCAACTCGAACCGTGAATACAACGCCATCTACAAGGATGAGACGGGCCGGCCTTTGCCGGATCAAATAGAGGCGTTCTGCGACCTGTGGGAGCTAACCGAGGAACGCGAGCGCGCCTTGCGCAATATGCCGGTTCTCATGCGCGAAAGCGGCATTGACGATGCAACGGTCGAGTTCTGGCGGCTATGGATGAACGCCTTGCGGGGAACGCAGCCGCGCCTGCTCGCATACCTCAGCTACATGGTCGAGCGGCTCTTGCAGATGAAGGTGATTCTCAAGCCCACGGGGAGCCTCTACCTGCATTGCGATCCGACCGCCTCCCACTACATCAAAGCGATGCTGGACGCGATCTTTGGGCATAAGAACTTCCGCAATGAGATCGTGTGGCAGAAGATCAGGTCATCCAAGGCGCAAAAGTCAGGATTCGGGGCAGTTCACGACACGATATTTCTGTATCGCAGGAGCGCCAATTCGCTGTTCAACAAGCTCTACACATCACTACCTGACAAGCGGGTGAAAACGCACTACGGAAAGGTCGAGCCCGAAACCGGCAGGCGATACGGGCTTTACGACTTCACCCAAGCTGGGCCGGGTAAACCGAGAAGGTTTGGAGATCGTGAAATTGCGCCTCCAAGGGGTAAGCATTGGATTTGGAGCCAAGATCGGATTGACGATGCTATGGAAGATGGCCGACTTGTTTTCACGGGCGAAAACATGGTCCGCGTCAAGCGTTACCTGGACGAATCACGGGGAAACCCTGTAGAGGATATCTGGACCGACATTCCCCCGATCAACTCCATGGCTAAGGAGCGCATGGGCTACGCCACCCAAAAGCCGCTTGCATTGATGGAGCGCATCATCCAGGCGAGCTCGAACCCTGGGGACGTAGTGCTTGATCCGTTCTGCGGCTGCGCAACCACGCTGGAAGCAGCCGAGCGCCTGGGGCGCAAGTGGATCGGCATAGACATAGCCATTCACGCCATCAAGCGCGTCGCCAAGATACGCTTGCAGGATCGCCTGGGGCTTGTCGAGGGTACGGACTTCACCGTCGAAGGCGTACCGCGCAACCTGGAAGGCGCCCGCGACCTATGGGAGCGCGACAAGTACCACTTTCAGAAGTGGGCCGTCGAGCAGGTGGACGGATTTGTCACCACGCGGCGGACGGCGGACGGCGGCATCGACGGGCGGCTCTACTTCCGAATCCCCGGCGAGCGCGACCTGCAAAGCATGGCGCTGGAAGTGAAGGGCGGGTCAAGCGTCAACATCTCGGTCGTGCGAGACTTGCGGGGCGTGCTGGAACGCGACAACGCACTCATGGCCGGATTGATCGTCATGGAGCCGCTAAGCCATCGGAAGAGCATGAACTTCGTGCGGGAAATGTCATCAGCCGGGGATCTGATGATCGAAGGGCTGCCCTATCCCAAAATGCAGATGCTCACCGTTCAAGACATCCTGGACGGCAAGCGATTCAAGACTCCCGGCGCGGTCGGACGCGGCGAGCGGCAGCCAGCCCTGCCATTTGGGTGATATACTGAGTCAAGCCCATAACTTGTAATTGCGTAGAAATTTATCTTTCATGCACTTTCGACAAGCGGTACTGATTTACAACCCGGCCTCCGGGAGAAAGCGCAACAAGCGGGAAAGGACCGTCCTCCGAGCTCGCGACGCTATGAAGCCGTCGGTGGAAAAGGTGTATTTGGCGCGGACTTCCTGCCAAGGCGAAGCCACGCGTCTCGCTGCAAAGGCCGTCGCCGATGGCTGTGACCTGGTTGCGTCTTGCGGCGGCGATGGCACCATCAACGAATCCATCCGCGGCATGGCGGGATCCGACGTACCCCTGCTCGCTCTCCCGGCGGGAACCGCAAACGTCCTGGCCGAAGAGGTCTCTTTTCCGGTCGATCCCGCCAAGACGGCGGCTTTGCTTCCCTCGCTTGTCGCCGTGAAAGTGCCGCTCGGCCGCGTCCGGCGGCTGAGCGTGGATGAGAGCTCGCGCGTTTTCCTGCTCATGTGCGGCGTCGGCGTCGACGCCGATATCGTTTATCACCTGAACACTCGCCTCAAGAAATATCTCGGCAAGGGCGCCTATGTAATCGGCTCACTGGAGCAGTTGCAGCAACGCAGGTTCCAGCACTTCGATGTCCGCATCAACGGCGAAATCCACGACTGCACCTTCGCGCTCATCAGTAAAAGCCGCCGCTACGCCGGAAAGCTGATCATCGCTTCCGGAGCACACTTGCTCGCCCGGCACTTTCAGGTCGTCCTCTTCCACGGCGAGACGCCTCTGCGCTATGTCGGTTATCTGGCCCAAGTCGCCACCGGCACGCTCGATCAATTCGAAGGCGTGACCTTCCATCGCACCGATTGCGTAGAGCTCCTCCCCCGCTCTGGCGGTCAAGTTCACATCGAAGTCGACGGGGAATATGCCGGTCGTCTCCCTGCGACCGTCGAAACCGTTCCCGACGCGCTGACGCTGTTGCTTCCCCGTGAATACGTCGAACGCCGACCGTCGGTTCCGCTTCGTTCAGAAGCCGTGTCGAGCGTCTCCCGGCTGTAGCCGATGGAGAACCTGACTCATACCCTGGTCGGAGTTCTCCTGGCACGAGCCGGTCTCGATCGGTGGACACCCCGCGCCACGGCCCTCTGTGTCGTCGCGGCCAACCTGCCCGACATCGACATCGTCACGGCCGGATCGTCCATCAATTACCTCACATACCACCGGCACATCACGCACTCTCTCCCGGCTGTGCCCGTGATGGCTGCCTTGACGGTGCTAATCGTCGAGGGTGTTCGCCGCGTTGTTCGACGCGGCGGCGACCGAATCCGCTGGAGACCCGCTTTCGCGGTCTCCCTTATCGCAACACTCTCTCATGCAGCGCTCGATATGACGAACGCTTACGGAACGCGCCTCTGGCTCCCGTTCGATGGTCGCTGGTCAAGCTGGGATCTCCTTTTCATTGTCGATCTCTGGGTCTGGGCGATTCTATTGGCTCCACTGTTGATCCTGTTTGCCCTGCGTGTCATCCGCCGCCGAGTGGGTCCGGGGTATGCCCCGAAACTCGCCTGCGCCGGGCTGGCGATCCTCGTCGCCTATATCGGATTCCGAGCGGTTCTACATGACCGCGTCATCACGGACCTCAACAAAGGGATGTACGCCGGCGGACCGCCGGTCCGCGTAGCCGCGTTCCCTCTGCCGCTGGAGATCTTCCGATGGAGCGCCTTCGTCGAGACCGAGCGGTTTTTTCTGACCAGGATCTCCGACGCTCGCCGCTCATCGGCGTCTCAGAAGTGGCGATGCATCGACAAGGCGGAAGAGGCCGTACTGCTGAAAAAAGCGCGCTCCGGGCCCGTCGCGCAACAGTATCTCGACTTCGCCGAGTATGCCCGCGCCGAGGTTACGCCCCTTCCCACCGGCCATCGCATCCAGTTCAGCGACTTCCGCTTTCGCCGCGGTGAGGCCGCCGGCTTCCTCTGCACCGTTGAACTCGACCACGACCACAACATCATCAACGAGGAGTTTCGCTTCTGGGGCGGCTCCGGCCTCTTCTCCTTTTCCCAACGCCTGCTCCCATCGCTCTTCTCGGCCCACACCGATCCGGAATACATCCGCAGCGGCCTTCCGCAGTAGCGACCTGCTGATGGGTAATCTCATGCGGCGATGGGATCGATGCACAGGTTCGGCATCGAGGCGGCCTCGAACAACGTCAACTCCCAGGCGCAGCCCGAAAAACTCACTCTGAGCCTGCCGGCAAAGAGCTATTGAGGTCTCTGACTATAATGACCGTAGCCCTTCTACCCGCGGTGAGGTGCGAGAGTGGTTGAATCGGGCGGTCTCGAAAACCGTTGAGGTCTTGCGGCCTCCGTGGGTTCGAATCCCACCCTCACCGCCATCATTTCGTTCGGTCCGACCCGGACACATGGGTTACAGAACGTACCGGAGACATAGGTTACAACTTCGCGCCGAATGGGTTGTCGATGGTCTGCAGTGATCTCTGCTCTAGGTCAATGTAACCCAGATCATAGTGCATGAAACTGACGAGCCAGATGGCGTCGTCGACTTGCTTGAGGCCGACACTCTGGCCGGCCATCACGGTTGAGATGTTGACCTTCTTGCGATGAATGGCGGAGCGGCGTTATGGCTTGCTTGCGATCCGCACCAGCCGATTCCCCGTCCGGACTACAAACGACCCGTCTGCAGCCGCCACGCCGTAGACCCGGCCCTCCGTGCTGAGTTGGCTCGTGGCAACCATTTCTCCACTGAATTGGGAAAGGACTGCGGCCGTACCGTCGACTCCGAAGAAGTAAAGGCGTTCTCCGTCCGTTATCCCTGTCGCCCAGCATCCGGACGGAAGCCGCCTCGTCGAGACTTGCTGCCCAGTCTGCAGATCCACTTCGAAGAGGACGCCGACGGAATTGACGAGCCACACGCGCTCTCCTGCGATCAACGGAGAGCTGAACTCGGTCGTGGCCTTGTCAGCCGTCCACAGGGTCTCGTCCGGAGCATCCAGCCGGAAGGCGTGCGTCCCGCCGGCTTCGCCCGAGGCAATCACTACCAGGCTCCCGGCCACGCCGGCCGATGGAACAGCGTATCCGCGGCCGCCGCGGGCCGGACGGCGGAAGACCTCCTCTCCGTTGTCACTGCCGTATGCCGCCACCCCACCCCCAGCAGTGGTCAGCAAGAGCGAGCGGCCCTGGTGCTGAATCATCACGGGCGTTGAAAAGGACGGAGCCGGGGGCAGGTCACGCACCCAAACGTCAAGGCCGTCTTCGTTGGCGATCGCGTACAGACGCCCGCCTCCGAACGGGGCGACATGCAGGAAGAGACGGTCCCCGGACAGGACGGGCGAGCTGCCGAGGCCGTGGTTGCCGACCCAGTTTTCGCCGCTCCGGGGCAGGAACCGCGCCCAGCGCTGCTTCCCTGCGTGATCGAGGCCGATCAGGTCGCCGCTCTCGAAGAACGCATAGACGCCATCATTGTCCACAACGGGCGTGGGTGCGGCGTTTGCCATCCTCTCGTGCGCTTCGGTCGGCGCAGAGGAAGGCCTCCGATCCACCCACGCAAGTTCTCCGTCCGACAGCCGGTATGCCGCGATCACCAAAGTCTCCTTGCGGCTGCCCACCGTAGAGGTGACGTACACAGTGCCACTCTGGATGACCGGACTCGACTGCCCGTAGCCCTCAAGCCCGACTGACCAAGCCACGTTGGACTGGTCGGACCAAGCTACGGGCAAGCCGCGAGCCGAGGTAAGGCTCGATCCGTCGCCTCGAAATCCAGGCCAGCTGTCCCCGGCCAGCAGACCGGAGGCCATGAGGGCGGCAAAGGTAATAGCCTTTCGCATCGTGGGCATTTAGAAGGTCACTCGCATCGAGAGTTGGAATTGGCGCGGCTCGTACGTCCTCACCGCCCGCCCGAACCGTCCGTCACCGATGTTGTTGATCGGCTGGTGGTAGTTCACTCGGTTCAGAATGTTGAAGACCTCCGCCCGGAACCTCAGACTCATGGTGTCCCGGACCGGCACATCCTTCTCCAACGTCACATGGAGGTCGAAGTAGGACGGGCCCAGCTCAGAATTGCGGGCCAGCGAACCCACCGTGCCGGGGACCGGCAGGATCTGGTCCGGCTCAACCCCCTGGGCCAACCGGAACAGCCGGCTGCCCATAGGCGATCGATCGATCGTCCCCGCAACATCGTTGATCCGGTTGATCCGCGACCCGTTCGGATTGTCAGTGTTCGACAGGAGCGAGAACGGGCTGCCGCTGCGCGCCCATAGGAGAGTGCCAATCTGCCAGCCTCCGAGCAGGCGCCGCCGCCGGTCGAACGGCAGTTCGTAGGTGCCGTAGGCAGTCAGCACATGCGGCTGGTGGAAGTCAGCGAAGGAGCGATCCAAGTTCCAGTTGGACTGGTCGGTCGGCACGGTGCCGGAGTTCGAAGCCACGTCGATGGTCCGAGAGAACGTGTAGGCCAAGCGGTACGAGAGGCCTCGCCCCAAGCGCGCCCGCATCGAAGCCTGCAAGGCGTCGTAATCCGAGTACGCGCCGCCCGTCAGGTAACTCACCACCCCACGGCTGGGGTCGGGGCGAAATGGTGCGCGCAGGTTCGGCCCGCCGTTCGGCAGCGAAGTTCTAGTCAGCTTCAGCGCCCGGTTCCCAACGTAGGCGATGCTCCCGACGGAACCGGCGCCCCACAACTGGCGTTCGAGGGTGAGGTTCCAGTTCTGCACGTAAGGGTTGACCAACCCGCGGTCCAGGACGTACTCGTCGGAACCGACCCGGGCACCCTCTAGGGGGTTTGGCAACCTCGGGCGGAAACGGGAGTAGGTGGTGACCCTTGGCGGCGCGAAGCGCGACTGCACGATGAAGCCCATTTGCAGGGGACTGAAGAAGAACCCGTAGCCGCCGCGCAGGACAGTCTTGTCGGCCCCTCCGAGGTTCCATGCGAAGCCCACCCGAGGTGCGAGGTTGTTCGGATCGGAGCGGTAGTCCTGGTCGAGCCGGCCGAACTTCTCGCTAGGAACGCCGTAGAATTCGTAGCGGAGGCCCAGATTGAGCGTCAGGCTGGGGGTGATCCGCCAGTCGTCCTGCGCATAGAGGCTGAATTCGTGGTTGCGCTGGTCGATGCGCGAGTCGCCGAACGCGCGGGAGTAGACAAGAGGCTGTCCACCCAGAAACGCCCCGATCGAGGGAAAGATCATGAGCCCGTTGAAATTGCGGTCGCTGACGGAGTTGTACTGGATGTGTCGTCCGATCACTCCGGCCTTGAGCGAGTGTCTGCCGGCGACAAGGGTGAAATCGTTCGAGTATGTGTAGTTATGGAAGCGGGTCTGTGTCAGCGGAATGAACGTGCCCAGCCGGGGCAGGCCCGTCACCAAGATGACTCCCGCCTGCCCGTTGATCGCCGGATCACCGAGAGACGGATTGCCGGGGCTGACCTGCGCGTTATAGGTTGAGTACGTCGCGCGGAACTGGTTGAACGCCCTCAAGGAAAGGGAGGATTCCACGCTGACGACTCCGGAGCGGGAGTAGTTGTCTGTTTCCGCGTTGCCTGCAGCGAGCCGATCGCGCGTCGGGCCGATCGCGTTGACCCAGTTGCTCCTGGCGCTGAGTCGGTGCTGGTCGCCGGGCTGCCAATCGAGCCGGAGCAGCCCTGTCTGGCTGGTCTGCGGACTCGGCACGGCCGCGCTGTGAAGGTTCGTGCCCGGAACGTTCGGTTCCGGGTAGAGCGGCAGCAAGGCGCGGACACTCGGGGCAGCCCTCGCGCGCTGTTCGGCGGTCAGGGTTTGGATGGTCGACGAGGCGCGGTACTGGTTGCGAACGCCCAACTCGTATCCTCCGAAGAAGAACAGCTTGTTGCGAACGACGGGCCCGCCCAGCGTGACGCCAGGCATGTTGAGCCGTCGCTCCGGGCGCTGGGAGAGCAACGCCCCCCGTGCGTTCAGTTTTTCGTTCTGGAAGAAGTGATAGGCAGATCCGTGCCACTCGTTCCCGCCACGCTTGGTAACGAGATTGACGACTGCACCGGAAGCCCGTCCGAACTCGGCCTTGAAGTTCGACGTCTGCATCTCGAACGCCTCAACAGTCTCCATCGAAACCGGCTGCTCCGTCAGCCCGCGCCCCATCAGGTTGCCGGCGACCGGATCGTTGTACTCGGCGGAGTCGACCATCGTGTTGACGGCTCCCAGCGGACGGTTGCCGTTGACCGTGAACGGCGCGTGGCTCGCACGCGCGAAGCCCACGCCGGGAGTCTGGTAGCTGATTGCCCGATAGTTCCGACCCACGTTGTTGGTCACCATCGGGATGCTGGCGACCTCCGACGGCTCATAGCTGGAGCCGCGTACCCCGCTGGAGGCAACCCGCTCGATTTCGGTGAACGAGCCGACCACTGTGATTTCCTCGGAGACGAGGCCGAGTTCGAGGCGGATGTTGCGCGTGACCTCTTGTCCGGCGACCAGCTCGATGTCTTCGGCTCGGTAGGCGCGGAAGCTGTCCTTCTCAGCTACCAACCGGTAGGCGCCGGTGTCGAGGACGGCCAGTCGATACAGTCCAGCGCCAGAGCTGAGGGACTCCGTGACCGCTCCCGTCCGCAGGGATTCCAGCGTGACGGTCGCGTCGGCGACTGGCGCTCCTGACGGATCCAGAACCGTTCCAGTCAGCGTCGCAGAACCGACCTGGGCGCTTAACTGGCCAATGCCGAACAGGCACGAGGAAATGAGGATTGCTGTACGAATTATCGTTTTCACCGTTTCTTCCTTTCAATTGCGGTGCCACGCGGTGGGCCCCGCGTGGCTATAGCTGCCTGCGGAGTTTCACGCCGATGAGAAGCGCAGTTCCCAAGACCGCCACCGCCAGCAGCAGCCAACTGTTAAAGCCATTCGTGTCGGACCCCGGCGCGGAGCTCTCCTCGCCGGTGCGAACGAGCCTGCGGCCTTGGACGACCTCGGCTCCGGCTAGGCCTGCGGCCCGGTCGACGGAACTCTGATAGGAGGTCAGGATCGTGGCCCCTTCGACATTGCCCGGTGCCGCCAGTGCTTGGCCCAGAAATTCCTGGAACGCGGCGTTGTCGACGGTCCGGGAGTCCCCGGCTGGTCCGTGGTCCGCGACGGAGCGCGCATAGCGATTCGCGACTCGGCGAAGGGTCTCCTCGTCTGCGTCCCAGTACTCCTTGCGGGCGGCCTCGATCAGCACGGCCGTCACGTTCTGCAGCGCGTACGGGTTCTCCTGATCGAACCACTCGGGAAGACCCAGTTCCAAGGAATCCTCCACATAGATCCGCTCGACCTCGTCCCAGACGTAGTCGTCGATCGCCTCCGGCTTGGTCACCTGCCAGCCGAACAGGTTGGTGGCGGTTTGCGAGATCTCAACCGCTCCGGAGAACCCCTCGTCCTGCTGCTCCTGGATCCAGCGCGGGTTCCAGTACTTGCCCCGTAGGTCGCGCGTCAGCGTCTCCCGAACGGTCTCCAAGCGGCCGCGCTCGACGTCGCGCACATCGGAGACATAGGTTTCCGGTGACGTGCCGGTGGTGTCGCGCACGGCCATGGTCATGCCCCCGAGATACTCGAAGTAGTGATCGAGCGTCAGCGGGCTAATCACGTTGGTGGAGCGGCTCAGGGAGACGGCCTCGGTGCCGGCTAGCGCCTGCTTGTAGAGTCCGTCTATGTTCGCGCCCCACTCGGCACCCTCGGTGTAGACCGCTCCGACGCGCGCCAAGTATTCCTCGGTCAGCTTGGCGGTGTCTTCGAACTCGCCGCTGCGGATGGTGTTGTCGATAACGCCCGTGCCGTAGCCCCCGACGTTGTTGCTGAAGACCCGAGCGCCGGCATAGAGCCGGGCGTCCTCGGCCGACATGCCGGCGCGCTTCAACGCGATCTGCGACTCCTCGACGTGATCTGCAATGAAGTTGTCGCCGTCGGCGGCTCCGGCAGCCAGGCGCACCGCCTTGTCCAAGAATTCCATGCGGTCCGGGAAGGTGTCCCGGAACAGCGAGGCCGCTTGAATGACCACGTCGATCCGGGGCCGGCCCAGTTCCGCAACGGGCACAAGTTCCAAGTCGGCGACGATCCCGTTGTGATCCCATACCGGGCGCACGCCGATCAGGTGTAGGATCTGCGCCAAGTCCGTGCCGTAGTGCCGGATCAGTTCGGTGTTCCAGAGCGTGAAGCCTATCTTTTTCGGGTAGCGCCCGAGCCGCTCGCGCTCGGCATTGAGGAGCGCATCCGCCAGCGCGACACCGACTTCCCAAGCGGCCCGCGTGGGCACTTCCTGCGGGTTGATGCCGTACAGGTTGCGGGCAGTCGGGAGCGCCGCGGGGTTCCGGACCGGGTCGCCGCCCGCTCCGGGAGGAATGTAGCCGCCTTCCAGGGCGTGCAGCGTCTGGGGGATCTCCCGGGCGGTGAGCCGGAGCGATGCGAAGATGCTCCTGACCCGGTCCTCGTCCGCACGCAACGAGGGTGCGACCCCACGATTTTGCAAGGCTGCCTCGACATGGCGGACGGCTCGCTGCTTGGCAGCCTCCCACCTCGTCCCGCCCTCCTCGCGCAGCCCCATCTCGTCGAAGGCCACGCGCCGGACGTAGTCGCTGCCGACCATGGATGTCACCAGCGGAGCCGCCTCGCTGGTTGGGTTGTTCTGTGAATGAACGTGCAGTCCGAGCGGAATCCGGTCCTCGTTGATCAGGTGGATATGCAGCTTCAGCTCGGCGACTTCCTCGTCCGTTGGGAGCCTCTCGGTCCAGTCCAGGCCCAGATCCTCGTCCAGCCCGCGGGCGTTGCCCGAGCGGGCGATCTGCTCGCGCAAGCGCTCCTTGAGGCTTCCCTCCTCCTGGCCGACGAACTGCTCCGCTGCACGGTACAGCTCGCCGATTTCGGGATCGGCCTCGGACAGCGAAGCCGCCCCGATGGGTGGGACCTGGTGGTCGACCGTCACGGCTGAGCCCCTGCGCTTGGCGATCAGGGCCTCGCCGACGTTGTCCATGATGTACACGTAAACGTTCGGCATGCGCCCGAGCGTGATGTCGGACCAGTCGTCAGCGAGCTGCCCGAGCGGGCGCCCCGGCAGGAACTCGTGCGTCCCGTGCGTCCCGTAGTTGACGATTGCGTCAGCTTCGAACTCGCGTTGCAGCCACCAGTACGTAGCCAAGTACTGGTGGTTCGGAGGCACCCGGTCGTTGTGCTGGAGTCGGGCATCCATGTTGGCGCCGCGGGCCGGCTGCGGCATCAGGATCACGTTGCCGAACTCGAGCTTCGGCAGGACAATCTGGCGGCGGCCGTCACGCTCGACCGTCATGAATTGGCCCGGCGGCGGGCCGAACGAGGCGATCACCTCCTCGCGCAAGGGTTCGGACAGGGAATCGAACCACTCCAGGTAATCCGACTCGTCGATCAAGGAGACGCCTTCGAGGGAGGCCAGTTCCTCGAGTTCCCCGCGCTGGCTCTCGCTGATGTTGCGCCCCTTGCGCAGCATCTCGGCCAGCAACGCGTCCGCATCCGATGCAAGGCCCTCGACGCGGTAGCCTGCTTCCTGCATGCTCTTGAGGAAGCGGATCAGGCTCCTCGGAACGTTCAGGCTGGCCGCGGTGATCTTGCCCTTCCCGATACCCGAGACGTAGATGATTGCGACCCTCTTATCGGAATTGGGCTTGGCCCGCAGACGGACCCAGCGCAGGGCGCGGTCGGCCAGGCGGCCGATGCGCTCCCGCTCCACAGCCTCGAAGCGGCGGCCGGTCCATTCGGCGCGCATCCCCTCGATGAGCGTCGGCTCGATCGCCCCATCGATCTCAGGCACGATCGCTCCCATGGCGAGGCCGACCCCGCGGAGCCCGTTCTTCGTCTGGCGGTACTCCTCGAAGGTCTCGCCCGTGAACATCAGCGACGTCCCCCGCATCACGGGGATGTCGAACTCGGATTCCAGCAGCTCGACGCCGCGCGGCCCTTGGAACCAGCGGCCATGGCGCCGCGAGATCACCAGATCGGGCCGGAACTCCCGCACGAACTGCGGCGTCTTGGCGCTCCCGAAGATCGCGGCGACGTTTACGCCGCGGGCTTCGAAGGCGTCCAGCAACGCGCCCGTTCCGGTCGTCATCCCGAGCCGCCAACCATCAGCGAAGTCCAGCAGGATGCGGGGCGCTGCCTCGCGGTACCGGCCCGATTCGCGCATCCACTGGACGTATTCGTCCGTCGACAGCATCAGGTCGGGCGCCTCGGGGTGGTAGTAGCCGTCCTCTGGCGTCGGCAGCGGATCCTCGTAGGGCTCGTCGCTGCCGAGATAGTGGCGGGCCGCGTACCGGAAAAGGTTGGCCATGTTGCGCGGTCCGCTGTGCTCCCAGTACGCGCTGACCTGCTCGGCGTGGGCAGGGTCCCCGTGGCTCGCTCGGAGCCGGTTCCCCCGGTCGGCCGGGACGAAAAACACGCCGGCACCTCTCGCGGCAGCTGCGGTCAACCCGTCCTGGACAGGCCGCGTCAGCGGCTCCATGCGACGACTCGAGATGAAGATCACGTCGTAGCGGGAGAAGTCCGCCGTCTCAAGATCCGGGTCGTCCATTTTTTCGCGCGACCAGAACCAAAAGCGGACACCTGTCGCATCCGCGGCATCGGCCAGCAGGAACAGCTGCTGCGGAGGCACGCCGAGGAACAGCATCCTCGGCATCAGCAGGTGATAGGCAATGCCTCCTGCCAAGAACAGCGCGACCGCCACGCCGGCAAGCCACTTCAGGAGTTTCTTGTGGCGAAGCGTCATCACTCCTCCGTCGCGGAGGGCGCGCCCTCCGGCACGTACACGACTTCCCCGCTCTCCAAGCGGTAGGCAATGCCTAGGCGTGTGCCCTTCCCTGCCCCTCGAAGCTCGGAAGACTTGAGCTTCTCCATGCGCTCTCCACGCTTGACGATCATCTCCATGTCCGGCTTCCCGGGATTTGTCACGATCGTGATGTCCTTCTGGCTCATCCGCGCCGCGATCTCAGCGAGGCTGTCCGCGCCGGCAAGAGCGAGCAGGAGAGCAACCACGAGAACCATCGATGCATCGAAGAGATTGACCACGCCGACGAGCGGGTCGCCAGTTCCTCCTGTGCCGGCTAGCGGGTCAGCGGTCGAGTTCCAGTCCCGCAGCCGCGAGCGCTGCGGTTGATTGCCGTTCATACGCTTGCTCCTCTTCTTCACGCCAACGCTCGAGCAGGAACCGGATCTCGATCAAGTCCGCCCGTCCCCAGATCCTCGTGATGGTTCCTATCCCGAACGCAACTCCTCCGATCACCAAGCCGATGACGGTCGTGGTGAATCCCAGCAGTAGGTTGGAGGCCATTTGCTGCATATTGCCCTCGGCAAGCCCGGCAAGAGCGGGCTGCAAGGGAATCAGCGTTCCGATCAAGCCCAGCATCGGGCCCGCCCGGGACACGATTCCGAGTCTTTCGATCCGGGCGCGCAGGGCCGTCTCGATGTCGGTGACTCGCCTGTCGACGAACACGCTATGGAGTCCATCGGCGCTCAGTGCGCTTTGCACTGCCGCGAACCGGCCTCGCCACGGCTGCAGCAGAAACCCGTTCAGAGACAGCCCCTCCGCCCGGCACGTGGCCAGTCTGGCCCGATTTGCTCGCCGGTCGAGACCTTCGGAGAGCAACTGCCCGACGAGGTAAGTCGTGCCAACGAACAGTGCCAGAACAGCAACCAGCGTGGGCACGAGGAACGCGCTGGAGAGGGAGTAGAGAATTCCCGACAGAACTTCCATCGCTGGTTAGGACTGGTAGGCCTAGTAGGGCCTTCTATGACGATGACGGGCGACCCCAAAGGAGATGCCAACCATCAAGGCAACAACGCCGAGAACGGAAAGTGACTCGATCCAGTCGATATGCTGGGCCATGATCCGTTGGGTCTGTGCCTCGTGCGGCAGCAAGACCAGCAGCAAGGCACTCATGTTCGACACCGCGGCAAACGCCAGCGCGGGGCCGGCGCCGGCGTCGAGTCTGGACTGGCGGCGGGCTGCGAACGCAGCCGCAAGAACGACCCCGCCATAGACGAACATGACGGAAACACCGGCCAAGTACCCCGGCAAGTTGGACCACCGAAGGGCCTGCCAAGTGGCAGCACCTGCCGCGTAGAGCAGCAGCGGCGACGGGACCGCGAACAGCCACGCAGACCACGAGAGGGGAGGGCTCGATCGCCTCGCTCGCTCGAACAGGATCCACAAGAGGCCGTGTACGGCGATCGCGGTGGCCCATGCGGCAGGCGCGTCGACCAGGGCTCGCGCTTGGGCTTGAGACAGTCTCTCGGCTACGAGGCCGATGATCGCACCAGCCGCAAGCAACGACGTCGCATACGCCAAACGCAGACCGCGAATTCGAAAGGCGGCCAGCCCTAAGGAGTCTCTCGCAGCGAACAGTCCTAATCCGAAGAAAACAGGCAGCAACCAATCCATGACAGACCCAAGTCCCTAATCCTAGGAAGATCGGGTTCGAATTCCGAGCTATATCCCGCGAGCGGCCTCGTTTCGCTCATCGGCGGTGCCGCATTTCTCGCTAGCGGCCCTGACGAGTCTCGAGAGTCGCGCCTGTCGAGCGAGCCGCGAACTACGGGCCGGCGCGTCGTTGGCTTCTCGCGGCGCACCCGCTACGTGCCGGGCGAGGCCATCGGTGCGCGAGCCGGAATCGCGGGAAACTCTCGGGCCTCATGTGCCGCGACTGACGAAATGGGAATGGTGGAGCAGTTCGCGACGAGCTAAGCCCGATCTAGCACCACCCTGGCGCGTGGGCTCTATTGGTCGGAGTTGCTGCCGCAAGACCGGAGGTGAGTTCAGTAGCGAGTGCTAGAGCATTTTCAGCGATCATGAAGATGGCTCTGGCAAATGCTACGGCGCGAAGACGATGGCAAAAGCGTATTCGGACGATTTGCGCCGCAAACTCATTGAGGCGCATCAGCAGGGAGAAGGAAGCCTGGAGGTGTTGGCGGGGCGTTTCCACGTCAGCGTGGGCTGGGCCAGGAAGGTGTCGGCGACGTATCGACGCAGCGGCAGTTGGGCGCGGCCACCGTCAGGCCCGCGAGGACCGCGCAGCAAATTCACGGTGGAGATCCGTCGGCAGGTGGGCGAATGGATAGCAGAACAGCCCGATCTGACGTTGCACGAACTGCAGTCGCGGCTGCACGGGGAGTTGCGACTCAGAGCGAGTATCGGTCGGTTGTGGAGTCTGTTGCGGGAGATGGGGCTGCGCTTGAAAAAAAAACGCTCTACGCCGCCGAGCAAGACACTGCCGCCAACCGACAGCGGCGC
>JAPPLB010000114.1 GCA_028819575.1 Bryobacterales bacterium
GAAACATTCGGGTTGGTGTCAGCACCGCTTGATGCGGGGGGATGTTTCAGGTCAGTTCGGCGAAGAGGTCCGCGATGGCCGTGGTCTCCTCCTCATCAACGTTCGCATCCTGTACGAAAGCTTTGAAATCGTCGCTCGCCTTACGGAATGCGGTCACGAGCGGTCCCAGGTCCCTCGGGGTATCGCCGACGATGACGCGATGGCTGCGAAGATGCCCGAGGATCATGTCCATCAGCCGGAGTGTTTCGCCGGCGTTCTGCAGCGCCAGTTCCGCGAGCAGCCCTCCGGCTTCGCCCACCAGTTCTTCACGCAGCCAGCTATCGACGATTTCCGAAAAGGCGAGGTCGGCCTGGTCGCTGTCCATCACGGTCGCGCCGGGATCGATTCTTGCTTCAACCGGATAGGGCTTGATCAGGCGTTGGCAGAAACCGTGGATCGTCGAGCAGGTCAGCTCGTCGATCCTCTCGATCGCCGCATCGAGATGACGCCGCTGGTCCTCTGACAGGCCGTCAGGCGCGGCGATGCGTAGTTCGAGAGGGATGCGCCCTGCAGCCAGTTCGCTGGCGAATTCCCGCACTCGGATGAGAAGTTCGCTGGCGGCGAACTCGGTGAACGTCACGGCGGCGATGGACTTGGGTTCTATGCCGTCAGCCAGCATCATGGCGATGCGGCCGGCAATGATCGCGGTCTTGCCCGAGCCGGCCCCGGCTTCCACCAGGAATGAACGGCCATGGTTCGCAATGGCCTCCTCGCGGGCGGCATGGTCGGCAAGCGTATTCTGCTGGGCCGTCTTCACTGTGCCCCCCAGACGCGTGTGGCGGCCCCGAGACGCTCGTTGGCGGCGCCCATCTTGCGCTTGCAATAGACGGCTGCGGCATTGGCCGGCAACGCAAAGGCGAGATCGTCATAGATCTCTCCGGTGTCGATGCCCATCACCCCGCCCCCGGAGCGAAGGTTGGCGCGCGCGGCCAGCAGGTATTCGGTGATCTGGGTCAGAGTGGACTCGGGGTCATCGAGTCGCAGGTCTTTCTCCTCGCGCGGATACATCAGCGAAGCGCTGATCGAGACTTCGTCGCCCAGCATCGCCTTGACGGCGAAGGCGTAGAGGCATCGCTGCAGTTCCTTGCCGCCGTCGAGGGTGATGTCGTCCGCGGGCGCCCGGCCGGTCTTGTAATCGCGCACCAGGGCTTGAAGCCCGTCGCCCGAGATGTCCAGCCGATCTAGGTAGCCCCTGATGCGAAAACCCGAGCCGGGAATCTCGACGGCCGCGTTCGCGTCCCAGGGTCTCGCGGACTCGTCTTGCGGTGGCGCCCCGCCGAACGGGACCTCGCTGTAGGTGACCGCGCCGGCGAATGGCTGGTCGTCATGCGTAAGCGCGCGGCTGCATAACGTGCGCGCTTCCTCGAGGGTCAGGCGCCAGATGAGCGGCGGGGGAACGGCCCGCTCTTTCTCCCAGAGCCGGGCGATTTCAGCGGCGGCGTCACCCACGGCGGCAACGATCCGGTCCTCTTGGCCGACCGGGAGTCCTCCGTCCCCTGCGAGCTTCTGCAAGGCTTGGTGCAGCGTTTGATGAATCAGGTCGCCCATGGCCAGTGCATCGAGCACCAGGGGGTCTTCACTGCTTTGGGGAGCATGCCAGTGAAGGCCGTATTTCCAGACGAAACCGAGCGGATTGCGCAACAGCAGGCGCAGCGAGCTTGCCGACTGGGTGCGGTCCAGAATGGCGCGCATCACCGGATGACCGGCCCGGACCAGTCCGTCATGAGGCGTGATCTCCATGCTCAACCAGTTACGCCAGCAGCCATGTGCGGCAACCGCTTGGGGCATGGCCCGGAACTCTTTCGGCCGCGCCGTCAGTCGGTCCGTCTCGCTGAAGGCGTGGTCGGGCGCGTCGTTGCGCCGCAAGAAGCTCTCGTTCGGCCCCTCCTGAACAAGCAGCGCGCTGCGGCCCAGCAGCCGGCCATCGCTTTCCCGTCGCGCCCGTGAAAGGACGACCTGGCTCTCGCTGGTGGACAGGATGGTTTCGAAATCGCGCCGGTCGGCCTCGGCGACCGGCAGCGGATCGAGCTCGCGGGAGGGAATGATGTGATCGGAAAGAAGACGGTCCTCCGAGATGCCGCGCGGCCAGCGTGAGGAATTGAGGCCGAGTAGGCGCGCGAAGCGTCTCGGCGAAGCTGCCAGCGCGTTTGCCGGCATCCAGCAGATCGAGTTCGAGGCGTCGAGCCGGTCATCCTGCTTCAGCGTGTCCAGGGTGATGTCCAGCGAGGCGCTGGCCCCCAACAGAAGCGCTTTGCGCCAGATCGTCAGAACCCGCCCGTGCAGCAGCGTCTCGCCAACCTCTTCAGCGGCCTTGATGCCCTTGGCAAGCAGGGTGATGATGTTGCCCAGTGTCGGTCCGTGATCGGTCTCGTCCGGCCAGTCCTCGGCATTCAGCCCGTCGATCAGTCGCGTCCAGGCCTCGGGAGAGGTCAGTGGCGCATCGGCCGGTAGCAGGCGCGTCCAGCCGTCGGGCAATGCCTGGACCGGACCGGGATAAACCCCGAGCAGCGCGGTCAGTCGCCGCATCCGCGTCTGCGACAGGCCTCGCATCAGGATATCCGCCAGCGCCGCGGCGGCCTGTCCTTCCCGCGAAGCCGTGACCTTGACTCCATGCACGAAATGCAGGTCGAGATCGGTGTCCTCTCGCAAGGCCAGGAAGTGGTCGTCGTAGTCCCCGGTCGAGGCGGACGCGATGGCGATGTCGGCGGGCTCGGCTCTGCCGGACGCAATCAACCGCCGCGCCCAGCGCAAAGCCTCGATGGCCTCGTGATAGGCCGTCGAGGCGCTGACCGCAACGACCTCCGGCTGTTGCGGCTTCGACCGCGCGATCTCGATGGCGGCGCCGTCGAGCCACTGTGGAACCGATCGCGGACCGGCGATCCAGCGGACCGGCGTTCGAGTCGCGATGGCGTGCAGCAACGGCCGCCAGCAGGGGGACAGTTCGGTAATGCCCACAATGTCGATCGGCCCGAAGATCGCCGCGGCATGGTCCAGGCGTTGCAGCCCGGTGCTCACGAGTTCGGTCGGGCGCATCATCGCGGGCGGCAGTGCTTCGAGAACCGCCTTTTCGAGAATCGCGATCGATTCCTGGCGGGGGTGGTTCGAGGCCCGTGCTTGAAGGTCGATTCCGGTGCGCCAGGCCTTGCGCAGGGTTTCGGTGGCCGCGTCCGCCATGCCGGGAAGGGACTTGATCGCGTCGAGTTCTCCGAGCGCCGTTTTGGGCAGAACGCTCTTGATCGCAATCCGCAGGGCCTCATCGTCAACAGGCCGCGACAAGCCGCCGGCCAGCCGCGCCGCCAGTTGCTCGAAGGTCATGACTTGCAGGCCGTGCCGCTGCTCGCGAGCGGCCGCAAGCCGAAGCTCATGCATCCGGAGACGGCCATGGGCAATTACAGTCCGGCGGTAAGCAGTTCCCAAAATTTCCTCACAAGAATCAACCTGCATGTCTCACCACGCGGTGAGGCGAAGTGCAAAAGAGGGCCATCAGAAGTTTTGTCCTGGAGCAAACCAAGCTCCCCGCCAAAGGTTTTCACGAGACACGAAACACGAAACACGAATCACGGCTTTTCTCGAATCACGACCTTTAAGCCTTTCACTAAAAACTAAAAACTAACCACTGTCTTCACCCGACCCACTCTTAACCCCTTGCGCACGATCCTTGCCTCTCCGGGCTCGCGTCCGCCGCGCCGGGGGACGCTCCAAGGGTGCCCCGAGCGGCGATTCGGGAAAGTCCGCATCGCTGACGGACCACAGCGCCGCCGGCCGCCCGCGCTGCAAACGAGGCGCCGCGTCCGCATCGACTCGTTTCTCGAAAGCGCCGCTCTCCTGAACGTTCCGCTGGAAGTTGCCCGGGTCGAGGCGCGTGTTCCACACCGCCTCGTAGACGTGGCGAAGTTGTCCGATCGTGAACTCCGGCGGACAGAACTTCGCCGCCAGGGCGGTGTATTCGAGCTTCGACCGCGTTCGCTCGACGGCGTCTCGTACGATCCGCTCGTGGTCGAACGCCAGTCGGACACTCCCGCTCTCGATCTTCTTCACCGGCATCAACAGCGCGGCCGTAGCGTCCCCACCGCCCCGCAGTCCGGGCAGTTCGGCGCAGATCGCCCAATAGGCGACGGTGACCACTCGCATGCGCGGGTCCCGGTCCGGGGTCCCGTAGCTGGCGAGCTGCTCCAGGTGCCAGGACCCTGCCCGCAGGCCGGTTTCCTCGGCCAGTTCCCGCGCCGCGGCCTGGTCCAGGTTCTCGTCGGGACGCACGAAGCCGCCCGGTAGCGCCAGCGCCCCCAGGTACGGCTCTCCGCCCCGCTCGATCAGCAGCACCTGCAGCTCGTCGCCGCGGATCGTGAACACCGCCACGTCCACCGTGACGGCGAACGGCGGATAGGCGTCGGGGTCGTAGTCGAATCCGATGTCGGGTGCCATATGGAAAATATATATTGTCCTGTTGACAAAATCAAGGACGCGGTGTATTATTGTCATTGAAACAATAATTCTTGGAGGCGACCATGACAATGACAATACCCACACTCGACACCCTTTCGATCGGCTGGCCCATCACCCGGCTGGGGGTGTCCTTTTTTCCCGTCTACTTGGCGGCCAACCAACTGCCGGCGATCACGACCGGTGAAGCCTCGCGGCTCGAAGTGGACGAGCTCGACGAACCATCCGTTCACGCGCTGCGCGTGCGCAACCCGGGCGACAAGCCGGTGCTAGTCGTCGAGGGCGAGCACTTCCTGGGCAACAAGCAGAACCGCTCCGTCAACGTGACGGTCCTGGTGCCCTCCCTGAGCGACTTGAAGATCCCGGTCTCCTGCCTCGAGCGGGGCCGTTGGGGCCGCCCCCAGGCCTCCCGGCGGGACGATGCCTTCACGGCGGCCCGTGTCCGCGCCCAGAAGAACGAGGGTATTTCCAGGAGCGGTTCCCGCGAGGGCGATCAGGATGCCGTCTGGGGTGAAGTCGATGCAATGCTCAGCCGTGAGTCCGTGCAATCGCCCACCGCGGCCGCCGCGGACGTGAAGCGCGCCTCGCACCGCCGCAAGCCGTCCCGCGACACCGCCGTCCGTGAGCTGGTCGACCGCGGGCCGCTTCCAGGCCAGTGCGGCATCGTCGTAGTCCACGGAAGCTGGGTGACCTCGATGGACCTGTTCGGCGCGCCGAACCTGCTGGCCGCTCACTGGGGCGCGCTCGTCCGCTCTCATCTCCTGGAATCCCCCGCCGCCAAGGGCAACCCGTCCGCCACTCGCGTTCTCGACATTGTCCGGCGCTTCGCTTTCGCGCCCGCCCGGCAGGCACCCGGCGTCGGGCTGGGAGTAGAGCACCGTGTCTCCGACGATCGGCTCACCGGACATGCCCTAACCCTCAACGGCGCAATGGTCCACGCCGCCTTCTTCACCAAAGGCAAGTAAAAAAAGACCCGCACCGAAAGCGCACAAGTGGTTCAGTAGCAGCACAACCGCGACTGCGACAAGCTGGCCGGCATCGCAGAAGGCAATCTGCTCAGGACCGCAAGGGCTGTGGATTTCTCAGAGGTGCTGGGTTCACGCCACAGGGCGATCTTGAGGGTCGAGCCGCGCAAGACTCAGCCGAAGGCGGAACGGTCTCAGCAGCCGGTTCAACGTGTCCTGTGTAGGATTGTGCCGCGGATGAATCGCGCGCAGGACATTCGGGCTCGCCATCTGCACCTTCTCTGCAAACTCTTTGACGCCCATCGCCCGGATCGCCTTCCCGAGCGCATGCTGGACCGGCACGCCCTCGTCCATGGCCGCCAGGAGAAACGCTCGCGCGAACTCCTCGTCCCGGAGATCCTGAGCCAGTCCTTCGTTCCAGTCTCGGCTGCGTCGTGCCATGTCACGTCCCCTCCAGGTAGTCTCGCCAGTAGCCCTGAGCGCGGCGGATGTCTCGCGACTGAGACTCCTTCGTCCCGCCGGACAGCAGCAAAACAAGCGACTCCCCGTCCCGACCGAAATAGATCCGATAGCCGGCGCCAAACATCAGCCGCGCTTCTTGGACGCCGGATCCAACATTCTTGTAGTCCCCGAGGTTACCGGACTCGAAGCGAGCCACACGTGCCTGGACTCGCGCTCGGACTGTACGGTCGAGCGTCTCCAGCCACTCTCGAAACGGGCACTTCCCGTCGGCAGTCTCGTATTCCCGGACCCACAGGGCCATCGCCGCATACCAGAGTTTAACATATCATAAACGATAAGATTAGGAGGAGGCTGGCGACGGTGAAGCAGCCCTTCCGGGACAACGCCACCGTGCTCGTCTACTGGTGCTTGGCGCCATCGGGCATTCGAAACTGCTTCGAGCGCGTCTCACGCGCCGCGCCGTGGCCCGCGTGTTCGGTCTCGGTAGTTTGGGGCGGCTATAATTCACGCGGGACATCGACTCTTTAACGTTTCGGTTTGCAACTAGCCTGTGTTTCCCACCACGCGGCGAGGCGAAGTGCGTGAGAGGGTCGTCAGGACGAGGCGCAAGCCGGGGCGGAGGAAAAAGGCGCGCGCAGGGGTTACTTTACGGTTCACCGGCCGTCAGACATTTCTTCTGGAGCAAACCAAGCCCTTTGCCTAAGGTTTTCACGAAACACGAGACACGAATCACGGCCTTTTTCACGCGGGACATCGACTGTTCAAGGTTCAGGTTTGTAAGCAGGATGCTGATGATGACCACACTGCCGGGCAGTTTCCTCGGCGTGCTCGCGTTGCTGTTGGTCTCCGGAGAGCGCGCCATGACGCAGGACTACGCCGCGGAGATCGAGGCTTGGCGCGTCGACCGCGAGGAGAATCTCAAGGCCGACGATGGCTGGCTCACGGTGGCCGGGCTCTTCTTTCTCAACGAGGGCGAGAACAGCTTCGGCTCGTCGCCGCTGAACGACATCGTGTTGCGGACCGGACCCGCGCAGGCGGGAGTCTTCACCCTGCGCGGCGGCGCCGTCACGGCGCGGGCGCAGGAGGGAGAGACACTCTCGGTCAATGGACGCGACGTAGCGGAGGCGCGGCTCTGGCCCCGTGAGGGGGGCGCGAGGCCGGTGGTCGAGATCGGCCCGCTCACGCTCTACGTCCATTACAGCGGACCGAGGCTGGCCATCCGGATGCGGGACCGGGACAGCGAACTTCGCCGGCGCTTCACCGGGCTGCGGTGGTTTCCCGTCGACGAGTCCTACCGGGTGCGGGGACGCTACGTCAAGCACGGCCAGCCGCGCACGGTGAAGTTGTCCAACATCCTCGGCGACATCGAGCCTGCCCGATCCAGCGGCTCGGTCGTTCTCACGGTAGGCGGCGAGGAACTGCGCATGACCGCGCTCGACCAGGGCGGCCGGCTGTGGTTCATCTTCCGCGACTTGACCAGCGGACGCGAGACCTACCCCGCCGCGCGCTTCCTCTACGCCGACGCCCCGTCCGAAGACGGCTACACGACGGTAGACTTCAACCGCGCCTACAACCCGCCGTGCGCGTTCAACCCATACACGACCTGCCCTCTACCGCCGCGCGAGAACCGGCTGCCAGTGAGGATAGAGGCCGGCGAGCAAGACTACCAGCCCTGAAAACCCCGGCCATCCAGGCCAGCCTGCACTTCTCACCAAGTGGCAAGGCGAAGCCCATGAGAGCACCGCCAAACATTTCGAATGGAGCAAACCAGACCCCCGCCAAAGGTTTTAACGAAACACGAGAAACGGCTTTTTCAAGACAAGGCCACAACGCAAGCTGCCGTGGAGCAACGGCCGTACCACCTGCTTCGGTTTTTGGGTCACGAGACACGAATCACGAAACACGAATCACGGCTTTTTACTCTTCCACTAGACAAGGTGCTTCCGAAAGAATCCCACCGTGCGGTTCCAAGCCAGCGCCGCGGCCGCCTCGTTGTAGCGGGGAGTCGAGTTGTTGTGGAAACCGTGAAGCGTCCCCTCGAAAAGCTGCATCTCATGCGTCACGCCGTTCGCCTTGAGCGCCGCCTCGTACGCAGGCCACATCGCGTTGACGCGTCGGTCGGTGCCCGCGTAGATGATCAACAGGGCTGCCTTGATCTTCGGCACGTCCTCGCTTGCGGCCGCCGGACCGTAGAACGGCACGCCGGCTTGCAGGTCGCTGCCGAGCGCGACCGCCAGGCGGTTGGTCATCCCGCCGCCCCAGCAGAAACCCGTGGCGCCGAGGCGGCCGTTCGACAGCTCATGCTCCTTGAGATACCGGGCGCTGTTGATGATGTCCTGATCCAGCTTCGCCCGGTCGAGGCCCCGCTGCATCCTGCGGCCGTCGTCATCGTTGCCGGGATAACCGCCGACCGGAGCCAGCCCGTCCGGGGCCAGCGCCAGGAACCCGGCCACCGCCGCGCGCCGCGCGACGTCCTCGATGTGAGGGTTCAGCCCTCGGTTCTCGTGGATGACCACCACGGAGGGAAACGGCCCGTCGCCGCTGGGTCGCGCGAGGTATCCGCGCATGTTCCCCGACGTGCCTCCGGGCGACGGGTACTCGACATAGGTGCCCTTCATGCGCGGGTCGGTGAACGAGATCATCTGGGCCTCGGCGTAACGCGGCAGCAGCGCCTGCGCCATCCAGAGCGCGGACACGCCGCCGACCGTGATCCCCGAGGAGCGCCTCAGAAACTCGCGCCGGTCGATGAAGCCGTGACAGTACTCGTCATAGAGTTCGAATATGCGTGGGTCGATCTTTTCGTCTCTAGCCATGGGGCCAATTCCTTAAATCTGGCGGCATGCAGCTCGCGAACGACGGGCGAGGGCCATTGATGCAGGCTAGCTCGGCGCATGTTCCGAAAAACAAGCTCAAACTAGCTCACAATGAGCCCCAAGGTCAACGGGAAGGTTTCATCTCCCCCGAATCACCCCCCGGGATCAAGCGGCGTTGACAGCGCGTACAATTCGTATCATGGTTCGAACTCTGGAGGTAGCGATAGCGAAGATAGGCACACTCCCGCCCGACGAGCAGGACCGCATCGCGCTCTGGCTTCTCGACGAACTGCAAGACGAGGAGCAATGGACAAGCCGATTTTCGAATTCCCAGGCAGCCCTGAGCCAATTGGCTGATGAGGTCCGTGCCGAACGCTCAGCAGGCAGGTTATCGGACCTCGATCCCGACAAACGATAAAGTCGCGTGCTACGCGGCGCTTCTGGCCTGCGTGTAGCGAGTTAACGCCCGAAATTCGTGAACTCGCCCACAAGGCTTATCGCCTGTTCGTCAACAATCCTGGACAGGTAATGTGTGGTGGAGGCGGCGGGAGTCGAACCCGCGTCCGGAATAGTCCTCCATGGAGAGCCTACATACTTAGTCCGCTCGAAAGTCTCGACCGGTTCGTCGGAACGGACACGACTGAACCCGTCCAGCCCGATTGTGTGTCAGCCTTGCGCTCCGGACAGAAGCCTGGGGCCCATCCCGCCAGATGACGCTCCACGCCCCCATGCGGGCCTGTGGACGCGAGCGGCTGCCGGATCAGGCAGCGTATGCGAACGAAGAATCGTTGGCAGTTGTTGTTTTTCCGATCGTTTTACGGGTGCTCGGAACCCGGTATGCCTCTCCACGACGGATGCAATCCCGTCGAATCCGTTACGCCCCCACACGCAAATCAGGGGAGAAGAGAACGAACTCTTCTGCCTTCATTGTAACTGCGCTGTAGAGCACGGCTTCGATCTATCCGCCGATGGAGCAGCGCCGGCGCGTGCGAGCAACGGCCTGAGCGTTAGCCGTCCTTTCTTATCACGCGTAGAGTCGAAGTGCATAAGGCGGTCAGGGCGAGGCGCAAGCCGCCCGAGCCCGCAACACGCCATTTAAGCTTTTCCACGAGACACGAGTCACGAATCACGAGACACGGCTTTTTCAAGCCACTGCCTCAACGCAAGCTGCCTTGGAGCAACGGCCGTACCACCTGCTAGCCTGCATGTCTCACCACGTGGCGAGGCGAAGTGGGTGAGAGGGCCGTCAGGACTA
>JAPPLB010000133.1 GCA_028819575.1 Bryobacterales bacterium
CTAGCCTGCATTTCTCACCACGAGGCGAGGCGAAGTGCGTGAGAGGGCCGTCAGACATTTCTTCTGGAGCGAACCAAGCCCCCTCTCATGATTTTCACGAATCACGAGACACGAAACACGAATCACGGCCTTTCTTCGCGTGCTTCGACCGTCGGGTGGTGAGACATGCAGGCTAGGGTTGCGCCATGCCGAACAGATCGTGGCCATCCATATAGGGCGGCGGCTTCCGGCCGAACAGTCCGAGCGTGGTGGGGGCGAGATCTTCAATGCCGGGATTGCCGCGCCCGAGCTTGCGATTGCAAAAGATCACGCCGGGCACCAGCGCCGGGTCCACGCAGTGATCGCCGCTCCAAGCCTTCAGGTTATCCTGAAACACCTCCGCAGTGACTTTGCCGAGGGCGGCATCCCACGAACTCCGATAGCCGGGGTTGTAGCCGATGACGATGTCGGGGGCGACATCCATGTACGGCCCCTGATAGACGGACTCCTTCGGCCACGCCTTGCGGATCGCCACCGCGCCGCGCTCCTCATCGCGCAGGCCGGTCAGCTTCTCGCTGATTTCCTTCTTGAGGTGGGCGGCTTCGCCGCGGGCAACGGTCCCCTCGGCTTCGCGGTTCTTCTGGTTCAGGTAGATGCCGGTCAGCCCGAAAGTGTAAGCGCGCGTGCGTGACCAGTCGACGCCTTGCAGGTACGGACCGGCCTCGCTTGAGTCATCCCGCAACGCCAGATAGCCGTTTTCGAGAAGCCATGTGTTGAGGTTCACTCCGCGCTGGAACGACTTGAAACCATGGTCGGAGAGGACAAAGAAAACCGTGTCTTCGTCCACGTACTCGAGTGTTTTCCCGACGATGGCGTCCATGCGCCGGTAGAGATCTTCGATCACGCCTTCGTAGCGCGCCTCGCGGTCCCCCGGCGGATTGCGGCGGTGAGCCGGATGATCGGGCTCGAGGTAGCGGTAGAACATGTGCTGCACGCGGTCGCTCGTATCGAAAACGCACGCCACAATGCCCTTCTTCGTCTTGTCGAGAGCGTTGATGAGCATCGTCTCGCGCTCTTCGCAGATCGAATAAGCCTGGTCGAGGAAGGCCTTCTCATCGATGACGCGCTCGTTGAGCGCCCAGGTGTCCTCGGCGAGCCCAAGGGTGGAGTAGGCGCCCTGCAGCTTGGCGAGATAGGTGGCGTAGTAGCTGGGGTGCGAGATCGGCAGCGCCGGTTTTTCGGGGTCGATGTTGATGGGGGTGACGTAGAGCGATACCTCGGGTTCGGTTTCCGTGAGCAGGAAGCGCGCAATGCCCTCGACCTTGACACCGGGCGCGGCCCGGAAGGTCAGCCGCACCCACGGCGAGTATTCCCCCGTTTCGAGCCGATAGCTCGACCCGTTGACTCGCAGCCGGCCGCCCGTAGCGTCGAGTTGCAAACGGAAGGGTGCGGTTATCGGCTGCGGTCCGTCGAGCAACGGGTTCGGTGGCCCTTCGATCTTCCCTTCCAGACCCTCACCGTTGCGGGTCAGGGGCCGCCGCTGGCCGGCTTCGTCGAACTCTCCGGCCGCTTCCGAGGTGGTGAACTGCTGAAAGCTGCCCTGCGTGCCGAGCAGGTCCGGCGTGCACATCGCCGAAAGCAGCCGTCCGTTGAACTTCTCGGGCGGGAACGTGATCGGCACCCGCAGAATGGACGAGTCGATCCCTTCGTCACCCAGAATGCTCCAGAACGTCCTGCTCTTGCGGCGCATGTCAACGGACGCCTTGCCCAACGGAAAACGCCACTTGCCGAACCGGATGAAACGAGAGGGCTCCCGCACGCGCGACGAGGAGAGTTCCGGCAGGTAGGTCCGCATGCTGCGATTCAGGAAGTCGTACAGGCTGTGCTTGGCCGGGTTGACGCCGGTCGCGAAGGTCGACCAGGCAACCGGCGACAGCGGGGGATAGGTCGTCCGCAGGCGGTCGTATGCGCCCCGGTCCCGCAGGCCGGCAAGGTGCGGCAGCTTTCCTTCCGACATGAAACGCTCCGCCAGATCGGGGTCGTAGCCGTCGAGCCCGAGGAAGATCACCTTGCGCACCTTGGCGTGTTTCCATCCTTTTTTTCCGCTCAGCGTGCGCCAGAGCACGCGGACGGGCCAGGCGAGCAACGACGCCGCTCCGACGAGGAATGCCGCGATCAGGCTGAGAAAAGATCCCAGAAAGGCAAAGCCCGCGCCGGGACCGACGTACGCCAGACAGGCCGGATCCGGCGGGGCTGCCGAGGGTTCGAGCCGGGAAAGCGCCGCGAGGGACGCGGCGATGCCGAGCGGCGCAAGCACGCGAACCCGGCGGCCGCCGCTTCCGACGGCTGGGCTCATCGAAGCTTGCCCTCTACGAAGGGAACTTCAAATACCTTGTCGTGCTGGATCGGCCCGTGGCCGAAGAAGCCTTCTTCGCCGAACAGCTCGCCATGGTCGGCGGTGATCGTGATGTAGGTATTCTCGGGGACGAGGTCGAACAGCTCCTCCACGACGTTGTCCAGGTACTGAACAGCATCGATCTGGCGCTGCCTGAGATCATCGAGCGCCTTCTGGTTGAAGAACTTGTCCTTCGACTCCACGAGCTTGCCGCCCACGACATGCTCGTCGAGGTGCTTGAACACGCCGTGAACCCCGCTGATCCGCGGCCAGAGTTCCGGCGGCTCGTCCGGCAACGCGTAGGGGTAGTGGGTCTCGCCGACGTTCAGCACGTAGAAACTCGGCTTGTCTTCGGTGAATTTCATCTGCTTCACCATCGCCCGCATGTCATTGTGCTTGTCCATCAACTGGTAGGAATCAAAGCCGCTGTTGAGGATCGTCTTCGGGTTGAGAACCGGCAGCGACACCATGGCATGGGTGCGATACCCCATCTTGTGCTTGAGAAACACCGGGAAATAGAGCTGTGGAACGAGAGACTTGAACTCGATTTTCTTCGAGCCGAGCCGCTCGTTGTATTTGAGGAAGTCCTTCTTGTAGTACTCGGAAGCGAAGACCTGCCTGGGGCTCTGATGGGGCAACAATCCCATCAGCAAGTTGTAGTGCGACGGGGCGGTCCAAGAGGCGTACGACCACCGTTTCTCGACTTGGCCCAGCCTCCGCATCACCTTCGGCTGCGCGTTGACAAAGGCGTCATAGCGGCAACTGTCGAAGATGATCAGGATGTAGTTGTTGGGGGCGCTTCGATTCTTGCGCGGCATGCGGAGAGGGCCAGTATAGCATCGGCCCCTCCCCGGTTCCTTGGGGAGGAACGGAACGCTTCGTGTAGCCGGGGGCCGGCGAGCCGCAGCGGCGGAGAGCGCCGAGCACAGGCGATGGTGCGGCTGTTCAAGGATTCGAGTCTCCGCAAAACCCGGAGCGGTTCACGTGGTTCCACCCACCGTGAGGGACACGAACTTTTCCGAGTATGCTGTATAGCTTGCATGTCTCACCACGCGGCGAGGCGAAGTGGGTGAGAGGGCCGTCAGGACTAGGCGCAAGCCGGGCGGAGGAAAAAGGCGCGAGCCGCTTGGCGCGCGCAACATGGCCTTAACGCAAGCTGCCTTGGAGCAACGGCCGTACCACCTGCTTGGGTTTTTGGGTCACGAAACACGAGACACGAAACACGAATCACGGCTTTTTTTCGAATCACGGCCTTTTATCGTGTGCTTCGGCCGTCGGGTGGTGAGAAATGCAGGCTAACTCAGGAGGGAAGACATGTCGCTGAGCACCTATCTCACGTTCGATGGCAACTGCCGCGAGGCGTTCGAATACTACCGGTCTGTTTTCGGCGGCGACTTCGCGTCGTTCCAGACGTTTGGCGACGGTCCGCCCGACATGCAGGTATCGGATGACGAGAAGGACCTGGTCATGCACGCCGCGCTTCCGGTCGGCTCGAGCATCCTGATGGGGAGCGACAAGGCGAGCTTCGGGCCGCCGCTCGCGATCGGCAACAACTTCTCCATATCCATCGAGGCGACGGGCCGGGAACAGTGCGGCGAACTGTTCGCGAAGCTCTCCGACGGAGGCTCGGTCAGCATGCCGCTGCAGGAGATGTTCTGGGGCGACTACTTCGGGTCGTGCACCGACAGGTTCGGCATCAACTGGATGGTGAGCTACACGCTGCCCACGGAGTAGGGGTTTCAGGTAATCACGAGGTTTCGGGTTGCCCGCTGAAAGAGTCTGTCCCTACAAATTCGGAAACCAGAGGCGTTTCGGAGTGCCGCCCAGCACGGCCTCGCGTTCCTGCTTGCTGAAGGGGAGCACCTCGGTGAAGATCTTCAGGTGCTCGGCGTAGCTGACCTTGGGGGTCCACAGCCCGTTGGGATAGTCGCTGCCCCACACGCAGCGCTCGGCGCCGAAGGCCCTGGCGATGCGCATGCAGGCGTCGTGCAGGTCGGCGCAGGGAAAACCCGTCGCGCTCCCGGTCGGCACGAACGTCAGCTTGGCGTGCAGGTTCTCGTGGCGCGAAAGATACAGCACTTTCTCGACGGTGGATTCCAGGTCCGGTCCGGCCTTGGGGTTGAAACAGTGGTCGAGCACGACACGCAACGCGGGAAACTGGCCGAGCAGGCGGTCCACCTGGTCCGCGAGTTGCGGGCCGGTGAGGATGTTGATCACGATTCCCTCGTCGAGCGCCGTCTTCCACAGGGCGCGCACGCCGGGATGATCGAGCCGCTTGTCGGCGGCCGCAATGCTGCGCATGCCGCGGATGCCGTACTCGCGAACGTTGCGCACCAGCAGGCTCGGAGAGCGAGGATCGTCCGGGTTGAGCGTACAGACGCCGGCGACCCAGTCCGGGTTGGCCTTGCTGCTGTCGAGAATGTAGCGGTTGTCGAAGCGGTAGAACGTGCTCGTCTGAATGGCGCAGATCGCGCTGACGCCGTTCTCGCTGCTCTCCTGCTTCAGGTCTTCGAGGGACCCCTTGCCGGCCGGCGGCCGGAGCGGATCTTCGATCGCGGGGTACTTCGCTTCATCCGGGGAATAGATGTGGGCGTGGGTATCGATGACGAGCATTTCAACTCTCGAAGACGGCTAGCTTAACGTATCACGGCGCTGCACGGGAGCCTTGCGACGTCCCCTGCGCTCCGTTGAGCCTGAATCAGGACGATGCCCTCAAGAAGATAACAACGCGCGCCTCACCGCTTCCGGCTCCTTCTCGATGATGCGGAGGAGCGTCGCTGCCGGTCCGCTGACCCGGCGCGTTCCCTGCTCCCATTTCCGGTAGCCGGACAGACTCATGCCCATCAGCGGCGCCATCTGCGCCTGTGTGAGCTTTGCCTGTTTTCGGACCTCGCGCGGGGCCATCGGAGCATGAACGATTGCAGGGCCTTCGCCCTTCGCATGGGCCAGGGCTTCGCTGAGGGACTGGATCAGGTCTTCTCCGAACGTACTCATTCCTTCCCCATTCTGACAGCCTTGATCGCCGTCGCTGATGTGAAACACCCCCCTGATCAAACGCCGCTGACACCGGTACGGGTGTTTCCCGCTTGTATGATCCGCACTTGGGCGGGGGCGGGACTGATGTGAAATCCTCCGGGTCAAGCGGTGTTTGCACCGGTCAGGATGTTTCTCGCTTGAATGATCCACACTCGCGCGGGGTCGCACTAGCCTGTATTTCTCACCACGCGGCGAGGCGAAGTGCGTGAGAGGGCCGTCAGGACGAGGCGCGAGCCGCTTGGCGCGCGCAACATGGCCTTTATGGTTTTTCACGAATCACGAGACACGAAACACGAATCACGGCCTTTTATCGTGTGCTTCGTCCGTCGGGTGGTGAGAAAGGCAGGCTAGGTCTTCTCCGAACGTATTCATTCCTTTCCCTTTCCGACAGCCTTGATCGCCGTCGCTCCGCTGGGGTCAGATCGGGACGCAACCCGCATGGATCGACCCTGTGTCCGATGCTCGCCGCGAATCAGTAGGCTCGCACCTGCTCCTGATACGACTCGAAATTGCGGCGCGTCTCCTGCAGGGAATCTCCGCCGAACTTTTCGAGGAAAGCTCCGGCCAGGACGATCGCTACCATGGCCTCGCCGATGACTCCGGCCGCGGGCACGACGGCCACGTCCGAGCGCTCATACGCGGCGAAGGACGGTTCGCGCGTTTCCAGATCGACGGACTCCAGGGGGCGGCGGAGAGTCGAAATCGGCTTGATGTAACCCCGTACCACGACATCCTCGCCGTTGGTCATGCCGCCTTCAAGACCGCCGGCGCGGTTCGATCCGCGCTCGAACTCGCGTTCCGGCTTGTTGTAGTGGATCGTATCCTGCGACTTCGAGCCGGGAGATACGGCGGAAACCATGCCGCGGCCGATCTCGACGGCCTTGAGGGCCTGCATCGACATGATGGCCTGAGCCAACTTGCCGTCGAGCCGCGAATCCCAGGTGACGTGCGCGCCCAGGCCCACCGTCACGTTGTGCGCCACGACTTCGAAGATGCCGCCGCGGGTGTCGCCGGTCTTGTAGGCCTGGTCGACTTCGGCTTTCATCTTCTGCTCGGTATCGGGATCGACGCAGTTGAGCAGAACCTCGTCTTTCGCGGCCAGCGCTTCGATCTCGTCCCAACCGGCGTCGCGGCCGAGAGCGGCGTTGCCGAGCGCCACGACATGACTGAGGACGGTCATGCCGAACTCCCGGAGAAAGAGTTTGCACAGGGCGCCGACGGCCACGCGGGAGGTGGTTTCGCGGGCGCTGGCGCGCTCGAGAACGTAGCGCGCGTCCGGGAAATTGTATTTCAGGACACCGGCCAGGTCGGCATGCCCCGGCCGCGGGCGCCGCACCGGTTTCGCCTTCTCGCCGCTCCCGTCGAAGTTCTCGACCGGCAGGGCCTCGGTCCAGTTTTTCCAGTCGCGGTTCTGGAGCAGGATGGCGATGGGCGAGCCGATCGTCTTTGAATGCCGCACGCCGGAAACGATATGGGCCTTGTCGGACTCGATCTTCATGCGCCCGCCGCGGCCATAGCCCTGCTGGCGCCGCCACAGTTGACGGTTGATGAAATCGAGCGAGACGGGGATGCCTGCGGGCAGACCGGTCAGAATGGTTGCCAGCGTTTCGCCGTGCGACTCGCCTGCGGTTTCGAACCTGAGCATGAACATTACGCCGCAACCCGACGGGTTGCGGCCGATGCAGGACGTTGCGTCCTTCTTCCTATCATAGTCACACGGCCGTAACGGCCGTCCTCAGGGAACGGGCGGCGTTTCCCGGACCTGCAACCGATCTCATGCCCGCTCATCTCATCGGCGTTCACGCGGTCAGCGAGGCCCTGCGCGAGGGGCGCAAGATCAGCCGTGTCGTGGTTGTGCGCGGCGGGAAGAGCGCGGCGAGGGACGCCGTGGTCGAAGAGTGCCGCCGTCGGAAAGTGACCGTTCAGTTTGCGCCTCGCGACGCAGTCGACCGGCTGGCTCGCACCAGGAAGCACCAGGGAGTTGTCGCCGTCGTCGCGGGCTCCCGCGCGGAATCGCTTGCGGCGGTTCTCGAACAGATCGACCCGCCCGGTCTGCTGGTCGTGCTCGATGGCGTGCAAGACCCCCGGAATCTCGGCGCCATCGTTCGATCGGCGCATGCCGCCGGAGCCGATGCCGTCGTGATCCCCGGCCGAAGGTCCGCCGGCCTGACCGAGGCCGCCTCGAAAGCCGCCGCCGGCGCGGCCGAGCACCTGCCCGTAGTTGTCGTCAAGAACCTCAATCAAGCCCTCGATATGCTCAAAAGCGGCGGGTTCTGGCTCTATGGGCTTGACGAGCGGGCGCCGCAAACGTATCTCGAAGCCGACTTCGGCGGCAACGTCGCGCTCGTGCTCGGGGGTGAAGGCGAAGGCCTGCACCGGCTCACGGCGGAGAAGTGCGACTTTCTCATCCGCATCCCGGTTGTCGGCCGGATTGCGTCATTGAACGTCTCGGTAGCCGCCGGCGTCGCTCTCTTCGAGGTGCTCCGAAGGCGGATTGCCAACGACGACGGGAAACACGGCGCATAGGGATCACGTACAATCTAACGTCGCGCTTGGTTCGTGTCTGACAGGTCATGAAAGGAATTGTTCTCGCAGGAGGTCTCGGGACCCGGCTCGATCCGCTGACTCGGATCACGAACAAGCATTTGCTGCCGATCTACGACAAGCCGATGATCTACTATCCGATCGAAACGCTGGTCAACGCCGGGATCAACGACATCCTGATCGTTACGGGCGGCAGAAACGCCGGTGACTTTTTGCGTCTGCTGGGTAACGGCAAGGAATTCGGCCTCAGGCACATCAACTACACCTATCAGGACGGAGAAGGCGGTATCGCCGATGCTCTCGATCTGGCCGAGCACTTCGCGGAAGGGGAGAAGATCTGCGTGATACTCGGGGACAACATTATCGAAGGCAATATCGTCGATGCAGTGAACGACTTCCGGCGACAGGATCGGGGTGCGAAGGTCATCCTGAAGGATGTGCCGGACGCGCAACGCTTCGGTGTAGCCGAGATGAACGGAGACAGCATCCTGGGCATTGAGGAGAAGCCCGCGAACCCCAAGTCGAACTGCGCTGTAACGGGAATCTACATGTATGATTCGACAGTCTTCGAGAAGATTCATACGCTCGATCCATCGGACCGGGGCGAATTGGAGATCACCGACGTCAATAACCTGTATATCGCGGAAGGAACGATGACTTTCTCCCTATTGGAAGGCTGGTGGACAGACGCCGGAACCGTTGATTCGCTGCGGCGGGCCACGAATCTGGTGGCGAAGACCGGGGCGAATCGGCTGAGCTTCCACGATCAGGGAGGCAGTGAAAGCCGATTGCACACTTCTCTGCACTCTTGAGTTGTGACGACCGGATCCGCGACCGGCTCGCCGGACACCGGACGTTCACGCGGAATCGGCGGGTGCTCGCGCAAGGACATGGAAACACGAGGAGCTTGGCGCCGGTTGAGGCTGCTCCGCCATTTGACTCTGAACACAACGCCAGCCGTGATCATCGCGATCGTCGGTTTTGCCTGCTCGCCGAACGCGCCCTTTGCCCTCGCCGAACAGCCGGACGGCCAGGCAACGCCCTGGACCGACGGGGAAGAACTGACCTATGAGATCACCTGGCCGAGCGGACTGAGTCTGGGCGAGGCGCGCTTCCATGCCCGGGCAACCCCGAGCGGTTGGGCTTTCGAGAGCAGGATCTCCGCTTCGTTGCCCACCATGGAGATTCAGGACGAATACCGCTCGACAGCGGACTCCGGCCTCTGCTCGTTCAACTTCGAAAAGCACATTGCCCATGGCGAGAAGAAAACGAAAGAGTCGGTGAGCTACGACCAAAAGGCCCGCAAGGCGGTGCGGTCGACGCTTGGAGGCGGAGGGGAAAGCGAGTTCACGACCCCGCCCTGCACGCGAGACGGCCTGACGTTCCTCTACTACCTGCGGCGCGAGCTCGGTTCCGGCAGCATCCCTCCTCCGGAAGACATCAACTTCGGCGCTCAGTACGAGGTGACCGTGAGCTACGCGCAGTCGCTGGAAATCGAGGTGGGCGGAGAAGGCATTCGCGCTGATCGCATCCTTGTGGATTTGACCGGCCCGGCCTCCCGCCACAGTATCGAGATGTTCGTCGCCCAGGACGCGGCCCGCACGCCGCTGATGGTTCGAACGGCCTTTGACCTGAACACCTTCCTGCTCAAGCTGACGCCATGAAACCCGCTGTTTTCGCAGCGCCGCGCCGGATCGCGGAATGCTCTCCGGCCGAAGTCCCGAGCGCCGAGTCATGAGCACCGCAACCGCCGCTAGGAGCCTGTCCCACAGAAAAAGGGGGACAAGAGGTAGAAGGGAAGGAGCAA
>JAPPLB010000055.1 GCA_028819575.1 Bryobacterales bacterium
CGGCAAGCAAGCGCAACGAAGTCCTGGCGGTCGTACCGCGTGCTTCGGCCGTCGGGTGGTAAGCAATGTAGGCTAGCAGTTCCCACAAGTAGTTACGAAGGAAAAAGGCCGCTGTGTTGTAAACTGTCTCCTCGTCAATGGCTACCGACCGGCATCGGCTCATCCAGGGGTTGCTCCAGCACTACCCCTTCGTGATCAAGAACTTCAGCGCCTACTTCCGGAATCTCTATCGTCGCAATATTCTCAAGACAACGGTCGTAACGCCGTACTCGGCGATCTTCTACGCCACGCACAAGTGCAATCTCGATTGCGGCTACTGCACGCAGAAGAACCCGGAAGTCTTCAGCGAGGAGCTCGATACCGAAACGACCATTCGCCTGTTCCGCAACCTGCGCAAGGATGTCGACACGTTGTTGATTACGGGCGGCGAGTGCACCGTCCGTCCCGATATCGAGGAACTCGTCCGTGCGGCCCGGCAGGATGTCAAGTTCCGGTCTGTGCTGGTGGTGACGAACGGCGTGCTGCTCGATAAACGACGGGCGATGCTGCCGCACCTGAGCGGTCTGGTTTGCAGCCTCGACGCGATCTCGCACGATCCCTCCGATCCGATGTCGAAGTCGGCCGCCGTGCCGCGCGTGCTCGAGAACCTCATGATGGCCAAGCAGATTCTTCCGCCCGATGCCATCACACTGAGTTGCGTTCTCGAATTGTGGAACATCGAAGAAGCCGAGAAGATCCTGGCGTTCTGTCAGGAGCACGGTTTTTACTTCTCGGTGCAGTCCGCTCAGAACAACGGCAAGTATCCGAACTTCACGTACCTGAAGAATGAGCGCTACCAACGCTTCGTGGACAAACTCATCTCGATGCGAAAGAACCGCGAGGCGCGGATCAACGGTACGCCCAAGCTGCTCTCGACCGTGCTGCGGTTCGAAGAGTTCAAGTGTTATCCGACCATGTTCCCGCGCGTCTACCCCAACGGCGACATCTTTTATCCCTGCGAGGTTCTTCGGAAGATCGCCGGGAATGTGCTGGAGGACGGATCGATCTCCGCGGCGTTCGCCCGCGGGCGCCGGATCTACGGCGAAACCCCGCAGTGCAAGAATAACTGCTTTTTGTTCGGGAACGTCTTATCTTCCTATTACGTGGAAGACTTCTGGGGTCTGGCCGCCGACACCGTCCGGCCCGCCTAGCCGCTTGACGCTGTAGATCGCGTGCGCCGCCGTTTCGGCCAGGTGGGTATGGAACGCGCCGGTATACTCGAACCGCAGCACTCTCCCATCCTTCAGGAACAGCTCCATGGGCGCAGTCGCTGTTTGATCGACGTGGGTCTCGCGCACGGGCGGGTCCTTGGCTTCCGAGACGTAGACCGGTACGTAGGGCTTGCCGTGCACACGGATGTCCTCGATCTCCGACACGGCAAGGACGCCGGCCACCTCGACACCGTCTGCCGGAACGAACAATAGCTCTTGATCTTTCAGCAGGATGTACAGCGGCTGTCCGGTCGGGACCCTGGGAAATCGGCCCGAAGTCAGCTTCCCGCCGTTGAGAAGGTAGTCCGACTTGTAACGAGCTTGCAGCTTGCGCTCGTGCTCCGGATCGCGCACGCCCCTGACCAGCAGGGCGAGCAGAACAAGCACGCTCCCGGGAATCACGAGCCAGAGTTTCGAGAAGGTCATTCCGAGCGTGGCGACCGCCAGGCCCAATCCTGCTGCGAGAAGCCGCACCCGCCACCAATCCGGTCGGCGACGGCGACGGCGGATGGTGGGCAGCAGCAGGATGACCCAGAAGAAGGCGTACAGAAACGACTCGATCCACTTGGACGGCCGGGCTGGCCGGTGTGATCTCTTCTTGTCGCCTTCTTGCTGTGCGGGGTCCGACGGTGAGGGTCGGCAGCGCTTGCTCAAGCCCCTAGCTCCTGCTGAAAGAGTTCCACGAGTCGGCGAGTGTGCTCGTCCACCATCGCCTGGGTCTCGGCTTCCACCATCACCCGCGCCAGTGGCTCCGTCCCGGAGTAGCGCACGACCACGCGCCCGCGGCCGTTGAGTTCGTGGCGGCTGCGATCAACGGCGTCAGCAATGGCCGGGACTTCTTCGATAGGAGGTTTCCGGGTTACGCGGACGTTCTCGAGTTTCTGGGGAAACACCGCCAGCCGCGTCCTCAGCTCGCTCAAAGGCCTGTTCTCCGCCGCCAGGATCCGCAACATCATCAGGGCTGTCAGCAAGCCGTCGCCCGTCGTGGCATACGACCGGAAAATGATGTGACCGGACTGCTCGCCGCCCAACTCGGCGCCGGCGCGCAACATCTCTTCCAACACATACTTGTCGCCCACTGAAGTGCGCAACATCGATAGGCCTCTCTCGCCGAGAGCCTTCTCCAAGCCCATGTTGGCCATGACCGTGGTCACGATTCGGTCACCGGGAAGCCGGTCGCGGCGCGCCAGGTACTCGGCCGCCAACAGCAGAATCGCATCGCCATCGACGACGCTGCCATCCTCGGCTACGAACAGGACCCGGTCTGCGTCGCCGTCGAACGCGATGCCGACACGGCCGTTGCTTTCGGAAACGCGCTGCCGCAGATTCTCCAGGTGGAGTGAGCCGCATCCCTCGTTGATGTTGCGGCCGTTGGGCTGATCCCCAATGATCTCTGCATCGACGCCCAGCCGCTCGAAGACTTTGGGAGCGAGTTGTGAGGCGGCCCCGTTAGCGCAGTCGACGATCACTCTGGTGGCGGCGATGTCCGGTTCCTCCGCCGCTACCGAGAGCAAATAGTTCAGGTAGGTTTCCCGCAGCGCTTCTTCCGCGGTCAGCCTCTTTGTCTCAGTCCCTCGTCCATCTTCGCGAAGGCACGCAATCTCAGCCTCGAGGTCTTCTTCTTGACGGTCCGGCAGCTTCATGCCCGACGGTCCGAATACTTTGATGCCATTGTCATGAAAGGGATTGTGGGACGCCGAAATCATGATGCCCGCCGCGAGACTCCGGGACCGCGTCAGGTAGGCTACGCCGGGGGTCGTGATGATTCCCGCGGAACGTACCGCTACGCCCTGGCTTGCAAGACCGTCGGCCAGCAGGGCTGCGATGTGAGGTCCTGATTCGCGGGTGTCCATGCCGATCACTGCTGTGGCGTCAACAGTGGCCAGCAGGCTTTTTCCCAAAGCCGACCCCACCGCGAACACAGTGTCGTCGTCGAGAGGAGGCTCGCCCGCCACGCCGCGGATGCCATCGGTTCCGAAAAGTTTCTTTGCCATCAGCTTCGCTGCCTTGCGAGAAGCATTCGCAACTGAACCGTCACGTCCGCTCTGTCCTCAAATTGCATGCAAGGATCAGACACGTGATCTGCCGTGCGGAAAGCCCCTTCCGGCGGCGGCTTGACGCAAGCCGATGCGGTCGATCGTCACCTGCCCGCGTGAGTTCGCTCGGCTTTCCGGTCCCACGAAAGTGAGCCGGGAGGTTGACTGGATGGGAGTCGATGGGTAACCGTTGGCGGTCACACCGTAGAAGCCTCCCGGCATCTCAACCAGTCTGTGGCGAAATCTTCTTCAGTGTAACGAAAACGCCTGTGACATCCTGTGCTCCGCATCGTCCGGCACGAAGCCGCCGTAAATCCGTTCCTCGGGATCACGGAGCGGCGACAGGGCTCCGAGCAAGGCCGACTCTCGATGAGTTGCGCGCCATGGTGCGGCGTCGAGCGGGTGTTACGTCCGGGTCGGACCGGTGTTGCCGAACTCAAACGAAAGACCGTGGACCTTCCGGCTGCTTCTGTCAGGCTAATCCACGATGTTGGCTTGGAGGACCAGGAAAATGCCATCGACTACTCCCTGGACTCCTGCCTTGCCGACCACAACGGTCTTGCCCGCCGGGAGAGCCATCTGGGTTTGTATCTGTATTTGCGAGTAGTTCAATGATCCCGCTGACGTCCGAACCGGTATTTTCGCTTCGAGCCAGACGTAGTCGGCCGAGATGGTATGCCCACTCGATGTCGACTGAATCGCGTTCAAGTACACGGAGAACTCATAAGAAGCGGGACTGGCCCCTTCGACAGCGAGATCAGGTATCAATCCGGAGATGCGGCTGGGCTCCCGTGACCGCGTGCGCGAACGCAACCGCAACGTTGTTGTTTCGAGAAGCCGGTAACCCTGATAGGGGAACCGCTCTTGCAGTTGGCCGATGACGGGCCGAAGCAGGGGCGCTACATCGCTCCCGGAATCGCCGGCGCGGCCGGCGCCCACCAACCAGGCGGTGATTTCCACGTTTCGGTTCTTGGACTGCGCGGGCCGCACTGACGGCACATCAAGTTGCTTGACGGCCTCCTCTACGAATTCCAACGTGCTCGGAGGGCCATAGACGACCATGAGGCCGAGCTCGGAATCCGTCTGCAGATTGCCGGGGAGGCGTCGAAATAGATCATAAACACTACTGGGGTTTATGTGCTCCAGCTTGATCATCTTCGAGGCCCAATCGCTTTCCGGTGTTTGTTTCTCCTCGCCGAAAGCACCGCTAGCGCACAACACCAGGGCCGCCATGATGATGGCGGTACGAATCCAGAGGGTTGCTTGTTTCTGCATGACTATTCTCCGTTCCGGCCCACGAGCCAGTAGATGGTGATATCGGGGTCGCTTGATGCCACTTGCAGGACGGCGTCCTGCTTTTCCTCGGAATCGCCGCTGTCCGAGTCGGGCAGCGAGACAACGGTGATTGCGGGTTCGGTGATCTCAGGTACCGGCGCGGCGGCCCGAATGGGCCGTTCCTCGGCTTTGTCGTGACGCGGCGGAAGGGCCGGCGGCACTGCAGGCTGTTCGACGGACACGGTTCTCTCTTTATCTCTCTCTTCATCGGGTGAGGGGATCGGCTGCTCCGGCTCTTCCGGAAGCTCACTTGCCTCGCTCGGGAGAGCCGGTTTCGAGGCCACGATGTTTTCCTGCTGGTCCTGGTTTGCCGACCGAGAGTTCCAGAGTGCGATCGTCACCGCCAGCGCCATCGCGAGACCGGCCGCGGCCCAGCGAGGCGCAAGCCATTGCACCGTGATCCATCGCCGCCAGTTGGACGAGGCGCCGCCGGTCCGCAGTTCCGCCAGCACCGTAGCGCGCGCGGCGTCCAGGCGTTCTTCCGCCACAGGGGATCGATGGAATGCGCGCAACGCTGCCAGACTTGCACGCAATTCCTCGGCGGCGCGGCGACAGTTGCCGCACTCGCCCATGTGGCTCGAAAGCTCGGCAGCCTTTTCGGGAGGCAGGTCGCCGCCTGCCTCCAGCGCCAACCACTCCTCGTATCGCCGGCAGCTCACGTTTTCCCTCCTAACAACTTCCTCCGCACATCTCGCAAGCGCAGCCGCGCCCGGTAGACGTGAGTTCGCACCGTCGCTTGCGAAATTCCCAGTATCCGCGCCACCGACTCTTCCGGCAGACCTTCCAAGTCACGCAACACAATCGAGGCCTGCTGTTTCTCGGGCAGCGCCGCGAGCGCCCGTGACATGATACGCCACTCTTCAGCGTCAGCCGTCTGCTGATGTGGGCTTGGTGCTGGATCGCGCGGTTCAAGGCCCGGCCACTCCGACATCGTCAGAGAGGCCGCCGCCGACCGCTCCCGCCGCCGGTTCATGTCACGGCATACGTTCACGGTGACTCGGTACAGCCAAGGCATCATATCCTGGTCCTGTTTGAGCCGGCCCAAGTGCTTGTAGAAGCGCAAGTAGACCTCTTGGGCGGCGTCCTCCGCGTCTTCCGCTCTGCGCAGCAGCCGCAGCGCCGTTCGAAACACGCGCCGCTCGTGCTGCCGGATCAACTGTTCGAAGGCGTCAAGATCTCCAGCTCTGGCGCGATACAGCAGATCGGCCGTTTCCCGCATCGATTCCGCTCGCTGATCGGGTTCCACAATCACCAATCCGAGACTTTCGCCGCGCAGAATCGATTCGTGGCCGGCCACACCGTCCGCCTTCCCTGTCAAGTAATACGTCCGCAGCGCCGTTTCCGTTGACACAAAATGTGTGACCGCGGTCGATTGCCGTGATCCGGGTTGCGGGTCATGACGGCTCGCGTTTTGCGGATAGCAGGCGGTTCTTCGCAGCCGATGGGTCTGCAGGTCGTTGCTGTTCCGGTGCGCAGAAAAGGTGATGGGAAAGAGAGTGACCCTTGACGACCAAGGATGGGTGTCCCTGCCGGACGGCGCGGGTCTTCAGACGCGCGTTTTTCTGGGTAGCGAGCGGGTTCGGCAGTGTTGTGGGAAGTCTGCTGCTGTCACAGCAGGGAAAGCGGCAGACCCCAACACCGCGTTTCGGGCTACGGGTTCAGGCACAAGGTCGGCGCTTTCACGTGCTTCGACCGTCGAGTGGTGAGAAAAGCAGGTTCGTCTCGCCGCTTGGTGAGAACTGCAGGTCAGGCCGTTATCTCTTCTTCTTTTTCTGGGGCTGCCCCGCCGCCCATGCGGCCTGCAGGCGCCAGCCCAGATAACCGAAGCAAATGACCGCCAGCAGCAGGCCGGACAGGACCATGAACAGGTCGTCAATGGATCTCACGATCTGGCCGGACAGGATCAGCCAAGCGGCGACCCCCAGGCCGACGAGTCCGAAGATGAGGCAGAAAAAATAGCCGCTGATGGTATCCAACATTCCTGTACTTTCTCCCATCGGCATCAAGCGAGTTCCTTCCTGGTATTCATTCCAAGCGGGCGGGCATCAAATACGTCTACTCGTATTGTGTCGAACCGAACCGGCGGCATGCAAACCGGACTTGACTTGACCGGTTCCGTCTCAGGGAGTCAACAGGATCTTGCCCGTCGTGAGCCGGCCGGCCAAGCGTTCCTGGGCTTTGGCGGCTTCCGAGAGCGGGTGTATCTCGCCGATCCGCACTTTCAGTTTACCGCTGCTGGCCCACCCGAACAGGTCGGAAGACCGCTTCTCGAGATCCTCCCTCTTCGAGACGTAGTTGACAAGGCTCGGGCGCGTCATGAAGAGTGAGCCCTTCGCCGTCAATGTCAGGGGCTCGATTGCGGGCACGGGACCGCTGGCGTTGCCATAGAAGACCATCATGCCACGGGGCCTGAGGGAATTCATGCTGCCTTCCCATGTCGATTTGCCGACGGCGTCATAGGCGACATCGACGCCGACGCCGTCGGTCAGCCGCTTGACCTCTTCGAGGAAGTCCTTTTCGGTGTAGAGGATGACTTCGTCGGCGCCTGCCTCGCGGACCAGAGCCGCTTTCTCTTCGGTGGAGCAGGTGGCGATGACCCGTGCGCCGCGCATCTTCGCGACCTGAACGAGAATCAGCCCAACCCCTCCCGCCGCGGCGTGGACGAGCGCCGTGTGCCCCTCACCGAGAGGAAAGGTCGAATGGGTCAGGTAGTGCACCGTCATGCCTTGCACCATCAGGGCTGCGGCGGTCGCCGCGTCGATGCCGTCCGGAACACTGACCAGCCGATGGGCGGGAACGGCGGCATATTCGGCATATCCGCCGAGGACGCCGCAATAGGCCACGCGATCGCCCGGATGCACGTTGGTGACTTCCGAGCCCACCGCCGCCACGACGCCGGCGGCCTCCTGTCCGTCGGTGAAGGGCAGGTCGGTCTTGTAAAGACCGGTGCGGAAGTAGATATCGATGAAATTGATGCCGGCAACGTCGATCTTGACGACCGCCTGGTCCGGTTTGGGTTGGGGCTCGGGAACGTCCTCGTAGGTGAGCACTTCCGGCCCGCCATGCCGATGCACACGAACAGCTTTCATAGGGGAACCTGCAGAAGACCTTACAGCGAATGGAAGTGAAATTGTACCAGAGCGGGTTGAGTCGGCTAGCCTGCATGTCTCACCACGTGGCGAGGCGAAGTGGGTGAGAGGGCCGCCAGGACGAGGCGCGCGCCGCTTGGCGCGCGCAGGCGTACTTGAACAGTACGTCGAGCACGGCAAGCAAGCGCAACGAAGTCCTGGCGGTCGTATCGCGTGCTTCGACCGTTGGGTGGTGAGACATGCAGGTCAGGTTCCGGCTTCGACCCGTATATCGCGGGCCGTGAGGTGTGGAAGGACATCGGCGTTGATGACTCGCCCGACGATGTTGACAGCGCTTGCCGCGCGGCACTCGTCACCTTCGCTGGCCGGGGTAGGTCCCCAGAAGACACAGAGGCAGTGACCGGCGGGCCAGTAAGCGACGGTTCCGGGCTCGACGACGGCGCGGGCGCTTTCTTCCTGGGGGGCTTGGACGGGAATCTCGAAATAGATTTCGCCACCCCAATAGTTGCCGCGGGCGTCGATGGGTAGCGCGGTGTGGATGAGGTTAGCTGTCGGAGAGTCGTTCCACTCGCAGTCGAGCACGATGTCGCCTACGCGAATGCTGACGTTGTACATGACGATGCTCCTTTCCCGGTCAGTGGCTGCTCGCAAGACGCCGTCTGAATCCTGCAAGAGTCGTTGGAGCGAACTGTTTTAGCCCGCCCATGAGACTCGAGGTCGTTGTCGAGAACCATGTCGAAACGTCGATACTAGCGAAACACGAAGCGGATGGGCTGACATTCGCAGGCAATGCGGCAGTGGAGGCAGCTAATCCGCCCCGTCGATACTTGCCGGCTGAGAATCTGACGGCCGGTGGGTCAGCCCCGGAGCCGTCTGCGAATCTGCTCCTCGAGCTTCTGCTTCTCTTCGATCTCTTCCTTCAACTCTTCGGCTTCCGTCTTCAGGTCCTCGTCGTCGGACTCGAGAGCCGGCTCGATGGACTTCATGGCCTGCGTGACGAGGATCTTCTCGATGTCGGGCAGATTCAGATGCGTGCGGTCGAATAGCTCCGATACGATCCACATCGTGCGGCCGAGCGCGTTCATGAAGCTCTGCCGGGGCACTTCGGCGGCGCCCGCCTCGAACTTCGCTCGAGCGGCGTTGACATCCTCTCCTTCTCCAGCGAGCAGGACGGCTTGCAGAATCACTCCGCGCTCGACGACCTGTTGGGTTGCATTAGCCTGCTGGTCCTCGTTGAGAACCTCGCCTCCCTCCAGGCGCAGGGCCAGCGGGGAATCGTTCGGACTACCCGATGGGAAGGCGAAGTCGAGCAGAATGTTGGCGTCGTCGGAGAATAGCTTCTGATACTTCGGCAGCGATTCGGCTAGATCGATGGCGTACTGGCGGGAGTCACGCTGATTCTGCTGAATGCCGTTCTGGAACCTGGAGGACTGGGCATTGTTGGTCTCGGCGCCTTTGGAATAGATGTCACTGAGTTCGCGATAGGCTCTCGACAGACCGCTGAGGACGACGATGCGCCAGACCGCGGCGCGCTTTTGCCATTCGCTCTCTGTGTCGGCGAGCTTGTCGAGGTGTTCCTGTGTCTTGACGTAGTCGGCAGCGGCGAAGTTCTCCTGAGCAGCGAGCCAGAGCCATTCAGGCGAACCCTGCACGGGGCCTCCGGAACCTCCCCCCGAGCAGGTGGTAAGCAAGAGCAGGCATCCAAGTATCATGGCGAGAAACGGGGCATATTTGGTTTGCATGGGAGCCTCCTGGCGAACATGGTCTAGCACAGGTGTGGCGGAATCGCAAGGATAATATGCTCTCTCCACAGAAGGGAACCCTAGCAGTCCGTGGTAAAAGTCCCGTGGGAGGCGCGGCGGGTTCCTGCTCATCCTCGGCGCGGAGTGAGGAGGATGGCGATCCGGGTGATCTCCTCCGACGAACGACA
>JAPPLB010000036.1 GCA_028819575.1 Bryobacterales bacterium
TCGTCCTGGCGGCCCTCTCACGCACTTCGCCTCGCCGCGTGGTGAGAAATGCAGGCTAAGCCGGTTTCGTCTTCCAGACCAGCAGAGTTCGGGCGCCAAGTTGTATATTGCATGCCGTCCGAGTCCCCTCTCGGAAAACAAGGGAGGATTGCGCGTCAGCGTCTTGACTTGCTTCGAAGCGTTTCTTTCGTCGTCGAACCTTTTCCCGAGACCGGCTGGGCCGTCTGGGACCCAGCGCCCCGGGCAATCAGGTAAACCGCGATAAAGAGTGAAATGGCGCCAACCGGAACCAGCAGAGATCCCAAGCCCGGGTCACCTCCATAAACGAAGATCCCTCCCAGGAAGAATCCCATCGGCAACAGAATGCTTGCCGCCAAGAGGAAGCGCGAAGCCCGATCGTATTGTCTCCCTGCCGCCGGCCGGAGCTGAACGGTGAGGCCAAACGCCACATTGACCAGCGCGATCAGGGTTCCATGCGCATGCGCCAGCGTCCACATCAGTCTGCGTGTCTCGTTGGCGACGGAGAGATACCAGCCGACTTTCATGGCGTGCAGGCTCTCGAGCACGAAGCCCAGGGTCAAGAACACCAGCAGTGACCACCATCCGAATCGCAAGTGCAACCGAGAGCAGTCGTAGGCAGCGTGATCCGCCCGATTTTGTGGAGACCTTATCTTCTTCATTCTGCTGGGATCATTCCGCCAGACCCATGGGGCGATCGTCGCGCCGCCGGAGAAGAGAATCGATTTCCTGCCGATGTAAAGCGCCGTTCATGCCGATCAGGATCGCCGAACCGGTTCGGTCGAGGTTGCGGCCGCCGTTTTTCCTCCAGATGTCCAGAGCACGTTCCTTGGCATGAGTACGATCTTCCGGAGGCCCGACGAAATCGTAGGAAAAGTCGCCGTAGCCCGGAAGGCGGCGCAGGGAGCGGGCGCTAATGTAGCGAACCACGTCATAGGGGTCGTTCAGCGTCTGTGCCAGGAAGGGTGCGAGCCAACCCTTTCCCGAGGCCCGCTGCGCCGCCTCCCAGCCCATGCTCCAGGCTGTGAGTGCACGCTGGCCTGCATCGCCGCGAAGCAGCCAAAGCAGAGAAGCGGCGATTGTGCGCTCTTCCTCCGGGAGTTCGACGGCGGGAGCGCCATACCACCGCCTGAGATAGGTCGCGGTCCAGTGCAAGGTTTTGTCCAAGTGGCAAGAATTGCACGCATTCGGGCGGCCGGTCTGAACGCTGGCTGCTACCGACGGAGTGTCGATCGTGTGGCTTCGAGAAGCCTTGAGCAGCCCGTAGGTCGTGTGGGGCATATGGCAGTTGTAGCAGCGGCTGCCGCTGGATTCTACGCGGTGATGAGTGTGCTCCATCACCCGTGCGGAGTAAGAGTCATGACATTGCAGGCAGGCCTGATCGCCCTCCATCCCCGCCGCAAGCTGATCGTCGGGGTCGCTTTCATGCATCGAATGGCAGGACAGACAAGAGAACTCACCACCGCGGTAACAGGGGGACTCGATCAGACCGTTATATTCGCGGCCGGTGACCCGGATCATGCCGTCCGCCCAGAACCACTGGTTCAACGCGGAAGGACGCTCCTCCAGCAACTGCTGAAGGGTCTCGGGGAAGGGAGTTCGGGACAGGGTGCTCCGGCTCAGGACATAGCGTGACTCCTCAAGGTCGTCACCGGCACGGTACCTCGGCCCTTCGGTCAACCATTCGACAAGATCCGCCCTCGTGTAGGGGTTATTGACGGAGTGGCATTGACCGCAAATCTGTGAAGAAGTCCTGGCGTCAACTCGTTCCGGCTGAATGATCGTCGAGTCCGGCCGGTTTCCGTGATGGTAAGCGTAACGCCGCAAGGGGCTGCGGTTGACTCGAACGTGCTCTTCACCCTGGCCGTGGCAGGCCTCGCAGCCAATACCTACCTCGACCACATGGGTGTCGGGCGCAGCTTCATCGAGCTGGATCCGTTTCTTGGGGTATCCGGGGTGGCCATCCGTCGTGTGACACGGCAGACAACTCGTATTCCACACCTGCTGCGGCTCGGGAGCGTTCGGAGGAGTCAAAAAAACCGATCTCCTGGGAACCCACCGTCGCTCGTCCGTCAAGAAAACAAAGGGCACCATGTATAGCTCGCGTCCGGAACCACTGGGGTACCAGTAGAGCTGATAGTGATGAAGACCGGTGGACATGACGATTTGGCGCCTGACTGGCGGTGTATCCTCCCCGGGATTCGGGTCCTCAGCCGGTTGCGGATCGCTTTGCAACTCAAGCTGTGGCAACTGGACCCAGAATTCGTCTCCTCGACGCTGCAATACATAACGGCTGTCGGGAACGCCGGGAGAGACGTGCTCGAGTTCCACGTTGCTGAAGTCGGCGATCACTGTTTCGGGCGTGACCACCTGAGTCATCGTCCGATGAAAGCTCCCGCGCCAAGTAGCGTACTGACTAGGGTGGCACGAACGGCAGGCGTTGGAAGAAACGAACCCTCGTTCCGAGGAAACCGAGCCTTCCCGCACCTGCAAGGGGCGCCGTTCGGTGGGTGGAAGACTGCCTCCACGGGGCCACCACGCGAGGCCTATGCCTGCCAACAGAAGCAGACCTCCGGCAGTGCTTGCCAGCAAAAGGCGCGAATGACGGACCCTGACAGCAAGAGGCAGTAGCCCCGCGATCACTACCAGGACATAAACGGCAACCTCGATCAACATGTCGTCAGGCTGTTACATCGTTTGCATCGTTACGGCAAGTTCCCTGTAAATCCCCATCGGATATATTCAACCCGGCCTCTCTCAAGCTGATTGCGCGACAGGAGTCCAAACCTGCTCCTCGATGTCGCCGATGGACTCCGTCTGGCTTCCCGAATGACCCAAGAAGCAGTCGAAAGCTGCACTGTGTTAACAGCCCGTGGCAAAAGTCCCGCTACATTCAAGCGGCGATGCATCCCAACTGAACTGCGTTGCTCCTCGGTCGAATATGTCCAATATGCTCCATGGTCGCTCCTTGTCAGCCGGGCACAGCGCCATTAGCGGTGCTATGCGGGCCTCTCTCGGTGCTACGCGCGATTTCACCACGGACTGTTAAGCAAGGGCTTTCTTTACCACATGACCACCGATGTCGGTTAGACGGAAGTCGCGCCCCATGTGGCGGTAGGTCAGGTGGGTGTGCTCCAGCCCGAGGCAGTGCAGCATGGTGGCTTGCAGATCGTGCACGTGGACCGGATCTTCTACAACGTCAAGGCCGAAATCATCGGTCTTTCCAACGACTTGTCCGCCCTTGATGCCGCCGCCGGCCATCCAGATGCTGAAGCAGTTCGGATGGTGGTCGCGGCCCGGCTCGATCTCGAACCGCTCGACTTCCCCCATCGGCGTGCGACCAAATTCTCCAGCCCAGACGACCAGCGTCGTGTCCAGCAATCCGCGTTGTTTGAGGTCTTTCAGCAGGGCGCCGACCGGGCGATCGGTTATGTCGCAGTTCTTTTTGTGTCGAGTGTCGATTTCCTTGTGATCGTCCCAACTCGAGTGCACAAGCATCACGAATCGAACACCGCGTTCCACCATTCGTCTCGCCAAGACACAATTTGTGGCGTAGGGATGAGTGGGTTCTTTGTTGACCCCATAGATTTCAAGAAGAGCCGCCGGCTCGTCGGAAAAGTCCAACAGGTCAGGCGCCGCAGCTTGCATTCTGAATGCCAGCTCATAGGAGTGGATGCGCGAGGCGATTGCAAGATCTCCCACCTCGCGATATCTGAGCTCGTTCAGCCTGCGAATCCCGTTGAGGCGTGCGCGCTGTCCCTTTCGCGTTATCCCCGCGGGATTGGAAAGGTACTGGATGGGCTCATCCTTCTGCCCGAATGCTACGCCAGCGTAAGTCGAAGGCAGGAAGCCGCTGGACCAATTGTTGCTTCCTCCGCTAGCACCACCCCCCGATGTCAACACGACGAACGCGGGAAGGTTCTGCGACTCGCTGCCCAGCCCGTATGTCACCCAGGCGCCAATCGTGGGTCGACCCAACTGTGTGACGCCGCTTGTCAGCAGAGCCTGACCTGGATGGTGATTGAAGGCCTCGGTGTACATGGACCGGATCAGGCAAATTTCGTCTCCGCAGGAGGCCGTGTGCGGAAGAAAGTCCGAGAACTCGATCCCGCTCTCCCCAAAAGGCTTGAACGTCCGGGGGCACCCGAGAACTTTGGCGGTCGGCTTGATAAAAGCCAGTTCAAGATTTTTGGTCAATGACTCCGGCAAGGGCTTGCCGTGCCATCTCTGGAGATCCGGTTTCGGGTCGTACAAGTCGATCTGGCTGGGACCACCCGCCATCAACAAGAAGATCACATTTTTAGCTTTTGGTCCAAAGTGGGCAGGCTTGGGAGCTAAAGGGTTTACTCGGGGCAACGCTCCGCCGGCTGACCGTCCTTCAAGGGACAGAAGGTGCCCCAGTGCGATCGTTTCCAAACCGCCGGCGCAATAGCGAAAGAAGCGGCGACGCGACTGGATCCGATCAAAATCCTCCAATCGCATGGTTCAACTACTCCCTTGTGATGAATTCGTCCAGGTTCAGCAGGACGCTGCCCAGCCCGACCCAAGCCGCTCCCTGCACCTGACTGATGCCGGCCAGATTCAGTGGCAAAAGCTCCTCAACCGACTCCGGTTCCTCTTCCAAGATCCGTATTTTTCTGGTGTAGTAGTCCAGCAGGGCCTCCACTTCGTCCGGTTCCGGTTCCCGAGTCAAGCAAAGTGCGAAGGCATAGCGCAGCCGCTCTTGAAGGCCGTGATCGGATTCACGCAGCACCCGGACCGCCAAAGCTCGGGCGGTTTCCATAAACACGGGGTCATTCAGCAAATTGAGCGACTGCAGCGGAGTGTTGGAGCGGTCGCGGCGGCACACGGTCACATTGCTCTCAGGGGCGTCAAAATTCATGAGTTGAGGGTAGGGCGCCGTTCGTTTTCGGAGAACATAAAGGCCTCGTCGATAGCGATCTTTACCTTGACTCTCCTGCCAGCGGAACGAGATAGCCAGTTTGGCTCCCGTATCGGGTCGAGGAGGTTGGATGCTCCTGCCGCCAATGGCCGGGTGCAGAAGCCCACTGACCGAGAGCGCTGCATCGCGAATGAGCTCGGCCGGCAGCCGCAGCCGGGATTGACGGGCCAGTAAGGAGTTGTTCGGATCCCGAGAATCCAGCTCGGGCCTCGCTTTCGACGATTGGCGGTAGGTCGCGGACATCACGATCAATTTGTGCATCTGCTTCATGCTCCAGCCGCGTTCGATCAACGAAGCGGCTAGCCAGTCCAGAAGCTCGGGATGAGAGGGTTCCTCACCTTGAACACCGAAGTCTTCCGACGTCTTGACCAGCCCGGTTCCAAAATACTCCTGCCAGATGCGATTGACCGTCACCCGGACTGTCAGAGGATTGTCCGGGGAGATGAGCCAGCGGGCAAGCGTCAGCCTTGACGGGTTGGGATCGTCAGCCATTGCAGGAAGAAATGAAGGTGTCTTCGGCTCCACCGGGATTCCCTTATTACGCCAATCACCCCGTATATGAATATGAGTGTTACGAGCGTCCGAGTCTTCGGCGACAGTAAGAGCTTGGCTCACCACCGGAAAGTCGTCCTTGATCTCCTGGAGTTTCTTCCGAAGCTCTTTGTAATTGAGTTCTTCTTGTCGCTCGCGGGTAATTACCCGATGGTAATTAGCGACGAAATGGTCTGTTAATGCATCTTGATCTCTTTGGGACCGCTCGCTCGGGTCCATACGCACGATCTTGTCCGATCGGTCCAGATACTTCTGGAAGGAGTCATAGGCGTGGTCCCAGTCCGTCCATTTGCCGGGATTGGCCGCGGCCAGGATCATCTTTTGCTCCCACGGAGGCTGTAGCTTCGGTACGAGATACTCTGCTAACAATGCCTCTCGCTTCCTACGATACTCCGGCAGTGCTGCGAGATACGGACCCATCTCCCCCGGGAGTGGCGCGTCAACAGTGATTTCTTCAATGTTGTTGAAGAAAGCAAAGAGCTGATAGTACTCCTTCTGAGTGAGGGGATCGTACTTGTGATCGTGACACTGTGAACAGCCCACTGTCAGACCGAGCCAAACCGTGCCCACGGTGTTGGTCCGGTCCACTGTCTCTTCGAAACGGAACTGTTCAAGCTTGGTGCCTCCTTCACGATTTTTGAGTGTATTTCGGTGGAAGCCGGCGGCGACGTGCTGTTCGACCGTTGCACCAGGAAGAAGATCGCCTGAAATCTGTGCAACGGTGAACTGGTCGAAGGGCATATCTTGATTAAGCGCCTTGATCACCCAGTGCCGGTACCGCCAAGCGTGGGGACGGATGCGATCGGATTCGTAGCCGTCGCTGTCGGCGTAGCGAGCGAGGTCCAACCAGTGCATCGCCCACTTTTCCCCATAATGCCGCGACTTCAGCAGTCGATCCACGAGTCGCTCGTAGGCATTGGGATGATCGTCGGCCAGAAACTCGGCGACTTCTTGCGGCGAGGGAGGCAGTCCGATCAAGTCCAGGCTGAGGCGCCGAACCAGCGTGCGTTGCTCGGCTTCCGGTGACGGTTCAATGCCCTCAGCCTCCAGCTTCGCGAGGATGAAATTGTCAGTGGGGTTCTTAACCCAGGCGGAGTTGCGGACGGGAGGCACTCTTGGCCGTCGCAGCGGCTGAACAGCCCAATGCGTGAACGTAGGCCTGTCGGCTGAAGATTCGGCTGATGCAGCAGCCGGCGGCCACTCGGCTCCTTGATCGATCCACGCGCGCAGTATTCCGACTTCGTCTGCGGTCAGCCGTTCCCCGACGGGGGGCATGACCATATCTTTCTTGACGTTGGCGACCCTGTGGATCAGTTTGCTCTCCGTGCTCTTGCCTGGAAGGATCACAGCCCCGGAGTGGCTCCCGCGTAGAGCGTCCTCGCGCCGATCCAAGCGCAATCCATTCATCTGCTTTTCGGCGCCGTGGCAGACACTACAGCGGTTCAGCAATATCGGCTCTACATCGACGGAAAAGTTCACGCGTCTTTTTGCCACCGGCGGCAGCTCGGTGAGCTGAGCCATAAGCACACCTCCGGCCGCGATGCAACCGAACAGCATGCTGATCCGGATGACCGAGCTTCTTCCTGAACTATTGATTGGGGAACGCATATCGGGCTCGAACACGTCCCAAGTTTTTCTAAACTGTAAACGCCGCTATCAGATTGGACGAGTGTAACCGGGTTGGGCACCTCTCAGAAACAAGAACTGCCGCCCGCCTCATAATACTACGCGTTGCTACAGAAACAGCGTCGAAATGCCGACGTCGGAGAGCTGGGCGCGTGCGCAGTCCGGGAGGAGTGGTTCATACCCCCACGAGAGAGTGGAGCTTCGTCTGCGAAGAGCTCGTCTCAATGATCGGCCGGCACGCCTCTACCACATCAGGTCTCATCTTCCCTCTACGTAATCCGTATAGAGTCTTTCCAGATCGGCCTCCCTCGCGTCGCCGGGATGAACGACCACCCGATAGCGAAGTTCGAGGCGGCTCCCTGGGGGAATCGTCATGCTGCCGTCCTGAGACTTGTCTCCGAGGAAGGCACGGGCGCCAAACGGGTTAGCCACACAGGAGCCACGGCCCCGAGCATGCCAGTACGTGGGATGTTGCGGATTGTGGGGGTGGTCGAACATAGCAACTCCGACCTTCTGTCGTTTCAGCGTAGTGGAGTAGTCGACCCACCGCGCCCGTTTTCCCCAGATGTTTTCAGTGCCGACAAGACCATTAGAGTTCAAGAGTACGGCGCCTCTGTCCTGGCGAAACCAGTCGGCCAACCGGAGAGCAAACCCTCCATCTTCTGCATCCCCCATCTTCAGCGACACACCGCGGTCAGCGGACAGGGTCACGCGCGCATCGATAAAGAAGTTGTCACCAGACGCGCTAAATGTGAATTCTTCTCTTAGCGTGCCGAGGACTTTGCGCTTCGGTGTGATCAGCAGCAAATCAGCGCTTAGGGTGCCGCTGTGGCGGTTGGTCGTTGTTGTTGGACTAGACCGCGACACGATGCGTCCGGTTTTGTCCTCACCGAGTTCTCGCCAGAAATCAACTCCATTGATGTCTTCATACCCGTACCACAAGCCTCGATGCCAAAGATGATCGGTGGTTTCGCCTTCGATCTTTTCCACTGGAAACCCCCTGGTGACCACGATTCCAGAAAGAGTCCGAAGCGGATGCAGGAAGGGCTTATCCCACTCGGCGCCATGATAGAAGGTGGTCAAGGGCTCTCCATCCATCTCGACTTCGACATGGCCGATGCCGTGCTTGAAGGAGACAGCATGCTCGGCTCCAACCATGCTGCCAGATAAAAAGAGCACAGCAACTATCAACTGGTAGTTCATCGTTGACACCGTCTGGGCGCCTCAACAGCGCCTAGCCTGCATTTCTCACCACCCGACGGTCGAAGCACGCGATACGACCGCCATTACTTCGTTGCGCTTGCTTGCCGTGCTCAACGTACTGATCAAGTACGCCTGCGCGCGCCAAGCGGCTCGCACCTTTTTCCTCCGCCCGGCTTGCGCCTAGTCCTGACGCCCCTCTCACGCACTTCGCCTCGCCACGTGGTGAGACATGCAGGCTAGGGCCTGTTAACACTAACCGGCAAGAATGTTTTATAATAGGGCATGGAGATCACCGAGGAGCAATACCGCCGTATCGAGCCCGTGCTGCCGCGCCAGCGCGGTAACGTGAGCCTGTCGAATCTCACGGTTTTGAACGCCATCTTGTATGTCGCCGAGCAGGGCTCGAAGTGGCGTGGTCTGCCGCGCCGCTTCGGGAACTGGCACACCATCTACACCCGCATGAACCGCTGGTCCAAGAACGGCGTGCTGGACGCAGTGTTCGAAAAGCTGCAGAGAGAGCAACTGGTGCGCATCCGAGTGGAGGCGGTTTCGATGGACTCGACCATCGTGAAGGTGCATCCGGACGGCACGGGGGCGTTAAAAAAAACGGTCCCCAAGCGATTGGCAAATCGCGTGGCGGATGGAGCACCAAAGTTCATCTGGTTGCCGCGAATGCTCGAACGGCGATAACGTTCGCTCTCTCGCCCGGCCAGGCGCACGACGCGGTCCAGGGCCGCGATCTGCTGGCCGGACTGGGGCCGTTGCCCGAGCCGCTCCCGCTGCTGATGGACAGCGCCTATGAGGACGATCAAACCCGTCAATTGGCGCTGGATTTTGGATGGATTCCTGTCGTTCCGCCCCGTAAGACCCGCCTGCAGCCGTGGGAATACGACCGCTTGCTGTACCGTCGTCGCAACGAAGTCGAGCGGCTCTTCCGGCGGCTGAAGGGCTTCCGGCGCATCTTCTCGCGTTTCGACAAGCTCGATGTGATGTATCTCGCTTTCCTTCACTTCGCTCTCATCGTCGAGGCCCTGCGTTAGTGTTAACAGGACCTAGTCCGAAAGCTTTCCATTATTATCCTGAACCAAGTTCAAAGTTCGAAGCAACTGGGGTTGGACAACTCGAACGCATCCGATCGCAAACGTCTCCGCGGCAAGTTCGTTGGCCTTTGTGGAGGAGTCAATAGAACCGGGGAATGCGGTCCACGCCGATGACTGGCGGGGCTAGCCTGCCTGTCTTACCACCCGACGGTCGAAGCACGCGATACGACCGCCATGACTTCGTTGCGCTTGCT
>JAPPLB010000085.1 GCA_028819575.1 Bryobacterales bacterium
TCCTGACGGCCCTCTCACGCACTTCGCCTCGCCGCGTGGTGAGACATGCAGGTTAAGGCTTCATAACTTCATCCACAGGAAAAAGGGTGTATGGGGTCATTCGGACGAGTGACCCCGCACCTGCGTTTGAATCTCCTCCCGGCAGCCTCTCCCCACAATCCGGCGAGCGGGGCGGCTCTCAGATAGAGTTCTCCATCGCGGCACCAGCACTTGAACCGCGAGCGAGCAGATAAGATGCAGCACCGAGCCAGCCCAAAAGGAAACTCTAGCTGGGTGTCTTATTTGGGCCTCGGGAGCGTGGACGCAGGTACTGCCGTGAGACAGCTCTGTGCGGTTCTTGCCCTGGCAGCCGTGGTGGCGGCAGCAAATCTCGCTTCCGCCCAACAGTTGGACCCCGTTGCCCGAGACATCCGTACCGGAGTCTACCGGGGCCACGTCGTCACTTTCGATTCTGACGGTAGAGGAGTTCCGTGGCTATCAGGGTGCTAAGCTACGCTCGATGTCCGACATACTCGGTACGGGACAGCGGATTCTCGCGTCGCAACCTTTCAGCGTTTTCCTAGGCGCCGAGTTGCTCCAGCTTGCGGACGGGAATGCTGAACTCAGGATTCCGATTCGAGACGAACTGAGGCAGCAGCATGGATTCGTCCATGGGGGAGTCATCAGCTATGCCGCAGACAATGCTCTCACCTTCGCAGGCGGCAGCGTGCTGGGGGCCGATGTGGTGACTTCCGAGTTCAAGATCAACTACCTGAGGCCCGTCCAGGGCGATTCGCTGGTCGCCCGGGCAGCGGTCGTTCATCGCGGACGGACCCAGGCCGTTTGCCGATGCGACATCTTTGCGTCGGACCAGGATGCTGATCGCCTGTGCGCGACCGCGCAAGGCACGATTGCCAAGCTGGCAAAGCCTTCCGAATAACAGCCGGGCTCGATCCCCACCCAGGCGGTCTGCTCGATCGTGCCGCAGACCGCACCGATCGGCGGGACGGGTCGATGGGGCGGCCCGTCGCCGGAGGGGCCCTTGCCGCTCATTAGCCGCGCCGTCGGATCGGAGTTGACACCGCGACCACTGATCTGTTGCGATGCATCCTGATCTGACATATCCTCCCGATCAAGCGGCATTGAAACCGACCCCCAATGTTTCCTGCTGGTCTGATCCGCACCGGGCGAAGGAAAAACTGTCATGAAACGTAGAAACTTTCTCACCGCCGGCGCCGCCGCTGCGGGCGCCGCCGCCTTGCCGGGCTGCAACGCACGAAGCCCTTACGATTCCACCGCCTCCAGTCAGAAGAAGCCGATGCGCATGCATGCCGGCACGCAGCATTGGCGGCCGACGCCCGAGATCTTGCAGTACATCAAGCGCCACGGCGTCGATCACATCGCCTGCTGGCCCCATGACGTCAACGACGACACCATGGCGGACGACTTTTCACGGGCTCGGGAACTCGTCGAGAAACATGGCGTGCACCTCGATGTGGTCCAGCCGCCTCTGCTCGGCAGTCCCCCGCCAGCGGCGATCATGCTCGGCAAAGAACCCGACCGCGACCGCGAGATCGAGTACATGCATAACCTGATTCAGGCCTGCGCGAAGAGCGGCATTCCGGCGTTCAAATACAACATGCGCGTGCTGTTCGGCGTCCGCTCAAGCCCCACGCCCGGACGCGGCGGTTCGATGTACAGCACCTGGAAGTTCGAGGAAGTGAAGAACGACCCGCCGGAGCCCGAAGTGGGCGAAGTGGATGCGGACACCTTCTGGGAGCGCATCACGTATTATCTCGACCGTGTCATCCCCGTCTGCAACGAGTACAAGATCCGCGCCATGTGCCATCCGCACGACCCCGGCGTGCCGCCCTCTGGTTATAAAGGCGTGGATCGCGTGCTCGGCACCGTCGACGGGCTCAAGAAACTCGTCTCGATACAAGAGAGCCCCTATCACGGCCTCAACCTGTGCCTCGGAACGACCGGTGAAATGCTCCAGGACCCTGCGCGTGAACTTCCCGACGTCGTCCGCTACTTCGGCGAGCGAAAGAAGATCTTCAACATCCACTTCCGCAACATCCGCGGCAAGCGCGACGATTTCATGGAAGTCTGGCAGGACGAGGGCGACATGAACATGATCGAGCTGGCCAGGGTGCTCTACGAAGTCGACTACCCCTACATGGTCATGCCCGACCACATGCCGCGTCACCCGGACGACCCGGACCAGCTCCAGGGATTCGCCTGGGGCTACGGCTACATCAAAGGGGTATTGCAAGCTGTGGAGTATCTGGTCTAGGCCGCTGAGCGGAAGCTTCATCCATGGCCCTCAAGTTCAAGAAACCCTGAAGCAACAGGAACTCGGAGACGGACCGTCTGGCTTGGGCTGCCGCCAGATGGCCGTTGACGCTTTCCGAGCCTGAGCGGCATCGTCGACGAGGCCGTGACACGCCGGATCGACGGCGGGTCGGAGTTGACACCACAGCCTCGTATCTGTTGCGATGCATCCTGACCTGGAACATCCTGTTTATCAAGCCGGGTTGACGCCCATCCAGATGTTTCCTGTTTGAATGATCCGCCCACGAGCGGAGGAAAAACTGACATGAAACGCAGAAACTTCCTCACCGCCTCCGCAGCCGCGGCGGGCGCCGCAGCCTTGCCGGGCTGTAACGCGCGAAGCCCCTACGATTCCGAAGCCCCCAAGAAGAAGCCGATGCGCATGCATGTCGGCACTCAGCATTGGCGGGTGACGCCCATGAACTTGCAGTACATCAAGCGCCACGGCATCGATCACATCGCCTGCTGGCCCGATGACGTCAACGACGGCGCCATGGCCGATGACTTTTCCCGGGCTCGAGAACTCGTCGAGAAGCACGGCCTGCACCTCGATGCCGTAGCGCCGCCGCTGCTCCACCGCGCCCCGGTCGCCGCGATCATGCTCGGCAAAGACCCCGACCGTGACCGCGAGATCGAGTATATGCATAACCTGATTCAGGCCTGTGCAGAGAGCGGCATTCCGGCGTTCAAATACAACTTGCGGGTGCTGTTCGGCGTCCGCACAGGCCGCACGCCGGGACGCGGCGGTTCGATGTACAGCACCTGGAAGTTCGAGCAAGTCAAGAACGACCCGCCGGAGCCCGACGTGGGCGAGCTGGATGCGGACACCTTCTGGGAACGCATCACCTATTTCCTGGACCGTGTCATCCCCGTCTGCAACGAGTACAAGATCCGAGCCATGTGCCATCCGCATGATCCCGGTGTGCCTCCCTCCGGTTATAAAGGCGTGGACCGCGTGCTCGGCACCGTCGACGGGCTCAAGAAACTCGTCTCGATTCAAGACAGTCCCTATCACGGTCTCAACCTGTGCCTCGGCACGACCGGTGAAATGCTCCAGGACCCGGCGCGTGAACTTCCCGACGTCGTCCGCTACTTCGGCGAGCGCAAGAAAATCTTCAACATCCACTTCCGCAACATCCGCGGCAAGCGCGACGACTTCATGGAAGTCTGGCAGGACGAGGGCGACATGAACATGATCGAGCTGGCCAGGGTGCTCTACGAGGTCGACTACCCCTACATGCTCATGCCCGACCACATGCCCCTGCACTCCGACGACCCCGGTCAGCTCCAGGGATTCGCCTGGGGCTACGGCTACATCAAAGGCGTATTGCAGGCTGTGGAATATCTGGTGTAGCAAAGCGCGTCTTGAATCGTAACGTTCGTTGTCTTGTTTGACTTACCAAAGACTCTGCCGCGGGGCCTTGCGGTCGAACTGACGTCGGTTTTGGGGGAGCAGATCACCCCGGAGAACTTCTCGACCGGCAAGCGCGGCATCGGCGGCAACAGCCCGTGCCTGATGAGCCGGTTGTCAACTCCTCAGCTCTTTTTTCCTCAAAGCAAAACCAGCTACATTGATGCTTGATGCGACAGCACCATGCTCCTTTGTCTGCCGATGGGACACTACCATGCGAACCACTCTCGATATCGACGATGACCTGCTGATCGCCGTCAAGGAAATCGCGAGACGCGAGTCGAAAACCACCGGCGCCGTGGTATCGGGTCTGCTGCGGAAATCGCTGGCGGGGGTGGAGCCGGATGCCCCGGAGAGTCAACCGATGGAATCGCTTGCCGTGTTCGGCTTCCGGCCCTTCCCCAAACGCGGCGGTGTCGTCACCAACGAACTGATCGACCGGCTGCGCGAAGAGGCCGGCGACTGATGCGAGCGCTGCTGGATGTGAACCTCCGGATCGCCTTGGGGCCGACGATCCATTCGGTTCAGCACTTCCCCTGCCCAGGGGGAAAAGCGTGGACATTCCGCCTGCGGTCAGGCTTCACGCGCGGCTACCTCACACGCTTGGAAAAACTTCGGAACGCCTAGTAGTTGAACTTCACTCCCAACTGCTCTTCAACCTCGGCCAAGGGCACCATGTCGATGGCGTCCCAGGGGCAACCGTCCAGGAAGGTGTCGTCGGGACCCTTGCTGATGCATTTCTTGCAGCCGATGCAGAGCTGGTAATCCACTTCGATGCGGCCGAAGGGGGGATTTTCTTCGTCCTCCACCCAGTACATGCATTCTTCGACCGGGCAGTAGGTGATGCACACGGGCGACCCGGCGCAGCCCGTGCAGCACTCGTTGATCACGGCGAGCAGCGGCGGTTTCTTCTTGCGGGGAAAGTCGAGCCCTTCCGACCAGGGCCAGGATTTTTCCAGGCCCAGATCGATCGGAATCTTCGGTTCTTCGGGCTTCTTGGGCTTGGGTCTGAATCTGCCCCTGGGCTTGGCCGCGGGATTGGAGTCAGTTGCGGCGGCGGGTTGATCGGCCATATACCGTGATTATATCAACGGCAGCGGCTTATCAGGCACAGCTCACCGGATCAGCGTGGAACCTTCATTTTTTCCGGACAGGGTGAAGCAACACCGTGCCGCGCCGATGGGCCTTGTGCGGAACCGCGGGGCAGGGAACGCGAATCACCGCGGCCTCCCTGATAGAATGGGCGGGCCGGAGTGAGGCCCGCTCTGTGAGGCGAGCGGGCTTGCCTGGGCATTGCACGCATCGTTTCCGGACGATGGCCGAATCCAAGAGAATCATCATCATCGCCGGGCCGAACGGAGCGGGCAAGACGACTTTCGCGATGGAATACTTGGCGAATGAAGCCGATTGTCATCTGTTCGTGAACGCCGATCTGGTGGGCCAAGGACTGAGTCCATTGGCGCCGGACCGGGCTGCCTTGTCCGCAGGGAGAATGATGCTCGGCAGGATCCGCGAACACGTGAAACGAGGCGAGACTTTTGCCTTCGAGACGACGCTGTCGGGACGGAGTTATGCTCGTTGGATACCCGTGTGGCAGAAACTCGGCTATGAGGTAACGCTGTTTTTCCTGAGGCTGCCGACGCCGGAGTTTGCCATGAACCGAATCAGGCAACGGGTGCGGGAGGGCGGGCATGGCGTTCCCGAAGCAATCGTTCATCGACGGTTCCATGCCGGTTGGCGCAATTTTGAAACACTGTACCGCGGTCTCGTAGACGTGTGGGCCGTATACGACAATTCCAGGCATCCGCCGGAGTTGTTGGACTCAGCACGTAACCGACAATGATCAGGCAGGACGCAGATGGTGGATGGGTGCAAGAGTCGCGCACGATGGGTGCGACCGCTGCCATGGAGAGGGCGGAAGCTACAGCGATCCGCCGAGCCTCGCGTACTCGGATCGGCGCCGCAACGGTCAGCCGCGTCTGCGCTGAGCCGGAGACCGTGAACGAACAAGACTCGTCGTTCGACAGCTCCGTCAGCAAGTTGTTGCAAACATCGGAACGGACGCTGCTCTGGGTGGCCCACCAACTGGATGGCCTCACATTGCCGGGTTTAAGTGTCAACAAGCGCCTGAGGTTGGCAGCCGGCTGTCTGCATATTGCCATCGAACACGCCCAGGCGATTGTGGTTCTCACACAGGAGAAATGCTTCGGCTCGGCTTTGGCGCTTCAGCGGCCGCTGATCGAAGCGTGGGCGCGGGGTTTTTGGCTGTTTCATGCTGCAACAGAGGAAGATGTCGACCGCGCCGAGCAAGACAAATTCCCCCCCAAGGGTGAGATCGTCAAGGCTCTGGAGGCCTTCGACACGAAATTTCCGTGCTTGGGGGGTGCGTCCTGGGCCGTGCTCTGCAGCTATACCCTTACCGGGTTCGAGCAAATCGAAGCTCGGATGTCGCTTGCAGGACTGCAGTCGAACTACACGCTTGAACACGTCCGGCGGGCGTTGCGCTGCGCGGATATGTTCCAACTGGCATCCTCGATCGTGGTTGCGGAAGCTGCCGGCAACCTGCCGCTGGCGCAAGCTATCTGTGACCGCCTCGGGACATACGCCGCCGAAGACGGCCCGCGCCCCTAACAGCCCGTGGGCTAAAGCCCCGCTGCATTCAAGCAGCGATCCATCCCGACTGAACTGCGTTGCTCCTCGGTCACATATGCCCAATATGCCCCCTCGTCGCGCCTTGTCAGCCGTACGCCTCGCCGCTCTCGGGGCTACGCGGGGTTTAGCCCTAGAACGAGAGATTGAAAAATCCTGGAGTTGTGTGAGTCAAATTCTCCAAAAAGGGTTGAGATCCGGATGAGTCCTCGGTTTTGATGGATCGTATTGAGTGAAGCAACACCGCTCCGCGCCGATGGGCCTTGTGAGGAACCGCAGGGCAGGGAACACGAATCACCGCAGCCTCCCTGATAGAATGGGCGGGCCGGAGAGAGGTACGCCCTGTAAGGCGAGCCGGGCTTGCCGGGCGCATCCCACGTGGTATTGAGAGGAGTATCGCCATGAGTCAGAAAACATCGAAATCCCGAACGATCTCGCGCCGGGGGGTATTTCAGGCCGGCACGTTCGTCGCCGCGGCGAGCTTCATGAGCTCGACCGCCGCTGCGGCGGCCCGGCTGCCCACGCGCGGCAGAGGCCCGAACGTCTACGAGCGCATCGGCGTCACGCCGTTCATCAACTTGACGTCGACGCGCACGATGAACGGCGGTTCGGCGGCGCTGCCCGGGGTCGCGGAGGCGGTGTATGAGGCCTCGTTCTACCACGTCAACATGCAGGAGCTTCTGGAAAAGGCAGGACCGTACATCGCGGACCTGCTCGAAGTGCCCGCGGCGATGGTGAGCACCGGAGCGGCCGGCGCCCTGACCTGCGCCACGTTGGCCTGCATGGCCGGGGGCGACATCGAGACGCTGCAGCAACTGCCCGACACCGAGGGCATCAAGGACGAGGTCGTCGCCGTCGGCTGGTCGCGGTCCATCTACGACCATGCGATCCGGATGACGGGCGCGAAGATGGTCGATGTGTTCAAGCCGGAAGATCTGGAGCGCGCGTTCGGACCGCAGACGTTCATGGCCTTCGCCGGTCAGCGCATCCAGGATCCGGACAGCCGCATCCCACTCGAGACGTTCGTGAAGGCGGCGCACGACCACGGCGTACCGGTCCTGGTGGACGCCGCGGCCGAGTTGCCGTTGATCCCCGACCCGTTTCTTTCCCGCGGCGTCGACCTCGTGGTCTATAGCGGCGGCAAGAGCGTCAAGGGGCCGCAGTCCAGCGGGCTGCTGCTGAGCAACCGCAAGGACCTCGCCCGCGCGGCCTATGTCGGCAGCGCGCCGCACCACACTTACGCGCGACCTCTCAAGGTCAGCAAAGAAGAAGTGATAGGGTTGATCGCGGCGGTGGAGGCGCTCGTTACGACACGCAACATTGCCGATGAGCACGGCAAGTACAAACGGTGGTTCCGGCACATCATCGACCGGATCACTCAGGTCCCCGGCGTGGAAGCGCACATTATCGAGTCGCCCCGGCCCGGCTATTACCCGACGATGCATGTCGAGTGGGACACGAAAAGAATCGGACTCGTGGCGCGTGAAGTCGGCGAGCAAATGCTCCATGGCGAGCCGCGCATCATGACGCACGCTTTCCCCAAGGAACTCGATCCGACGAGCGCCGAAACGAACCACTTCATCATCCGTCCCATGGCGATGTACCAGGATGACTACAAGGTCGTAGCCGAACGTCTGCATGAAGTCTTTCGTGATGCGCCCGCCCCGAAACCGAAGAGAATGCCGGCGGCCCCGTCCGGCAATCTTGATGGGCATTGGGAAGTCGACATCGACTACGTCGCCAACAAAGCCCGCCACACGATGTATCTCCAGAACAAGGGGAACGAGATCCTCGGACTGCATCGCGGCCGCATCGCGCAAGGAAAAGTCAAGGGCGAGATCGACGGCGACCAGGTGTACTTCGAGAGCCGCGGCAAGTACGAAGCCGCCCGCATGCGGTACTTCTTCAAGGGCACGTTGCGCGGCGACGAGATGGGCGGCGAGCTCGGTCTCGGCGAGTACGGTAAGGGCCGCTGGAAGGCGCGGCGCGTGGGCTGAGACTTTCCGCGCCGCGATCGGTTTAGCGGAATCGGCCGGGTGACCAGCGTGTGTCTCCCGCAGAAAAAGCGCCTTTGAGTAGGCGCACCTCCGGCTCTTCACGTCCGAGGATGACGCTCACGATGTCGAACCGCATGCGGTTGTGGTCGACGCCGGCGCGGCGGACGTAGTCCTTGGCCGCGCGGATGAGGTGCTGGCGCTTGGCGCCGTCCACGGCGTCTTCGGGACGGCCGAAGGTCTCGTCGGCTCGGGTTTTCACTTCGATAAACGCAAGGTAGTCTCCGTCCCACCCGATCAGATCCATCTCGCCTTTCGTGGTGCGTGAGCGATAGTTGCGGGCGACGATCCGATAGCCCAACTCGGTGAGCCGGCGATAGGCGATGTCCTCGCCGCGGCGGGCATCGCGCAGATGAGCGGGCAGACGGCGGTCCGCCAGGCTTCGGAGAAAGTCCAGCAGAAATCGCAGCATGGCGGTTGCAGGGTCCGGATGCCGCGGAGAGTCACGCGACGCGCGGCTCGACCTCCTGTTCGATCTTGGCGCGCACGGTGCGCTCGGCGACGTCGAGATCGTAACGGGTCTGAAGATGGATCCAGAACTCCGGCGTCGTCCCGAAATAGCGCCCCAGGCGCAAGGCGGTGTCTACCGTGACGCCGCGGCGGCCGAGCACGATATCGTTCAACCGCGGACGAGAGACCTTGATTGCCTGGGCAAGCCGGTACACGCTGAGTTCCATGGGCGTCAGGAATTCATCGCGCAGGATCTCGCCGGGATGCACCGGCGGCAGCCGCCACCCCGAAGCTACGTCCGAAAAGTCAACCTTACCCCGGTCAGGAACATACGGTCGCTCCATCATTCCTCGTTGCCCAGGGCCGGCCCGGCACTCACCTCGGGATGGAGATTATCGGCCGTAACCTGAGACAGCATGTCGGTCAGGTTACAGGCTCTCTTGCGCATCACGCCTTGCTCGTTTCGTGGGGCGATCTCGATGGCGGAACCTTCGTGAACGCCCCATAGCAGCCCGTGGTAATAGTCACGCGGGCGGCGTTACGCGCCGGGGGCCGATGGAGTAACGCCTGGTCGTTCGAGGAACATGGCGCTGCACCCTCTGTGCCGTTGACCGGAAGCGGCGCGTAACCCTTTGGGCGACGGACGTTTGCGGCCGTCGGCTTTGTCGTTCGTCGGAGGAGATCACCCGGATCGCCATCCTCCTCACTCCGTGCCGAGCAACCGCA
>JAPPLB010000061.1 GCA_028819575.1 Bryobacterales bacterium
TTCGATCGATCAAACTTCTCTTTCGCCATCGTTTGCTTCTCTCCTCGCTGATGTCGATGATGCAGCCGCCCTCGGGACCGGCCCGAGGGCGGCCAGGTTATCTCAGAACTTTCCCTTGCATGCGATGAATGAGGTCCTCGGCCTGCGGCGCCGGCACCTCTTCATGACCGTGCAGATGCATTGTGTGGCTCCCGCGACCCTGTGTCCGCGAGCGCAGGTCCGTTGCATAGCCGAACATTTCGGCCAGCGGAACGAGAGTCTTGATGATCTGCGAACTGCCCCGCAATTCCATGCCCTCGACGCGGCCCCGGCGAGAGTGCACATCGGCGATCACGTCACCCATATACTCTTCCGGCACGACCACCTCGACCGACATCACCGGCTCCATCAAGGCCGGCTTCGCTTTCAGGGCAGCCTCCTTGAAGGCCATGGATCCGGCGATCTTGAAAGCCATCTCCGAGCTGTCGACCTCGTGGTGGCTGCCGTCGAGCAGCGCCGCCTTGACCCCCGTCATTTCGTAGCCGGCGAGAACGCCGTGCGACATCGCTTCGCGGATGCCTTGCTCGACCGCAGGAATGTACTCCTTCGGGACGCGGCCGCCGACGATCCGGTTGATGAATTCGAACTCTTCGGTTTCGGAAGGCTCGATCTCGATCTTGCAATGACCGTATTGGCCGCGGCCTCCGCTCTGCCGCACGAAGCGGCCCACGGCCGCGGCCTTGCCGCGTATCGCCTCGCGATAGGCTACCTGCGGCCGCCCGACATTCGCCGAAACGGCAAATTCCCGCAACAGCCTGTCGACGAGGATCTCCAGGTGCAACTCGCCCATGCCGGAGAGAATCGTCTGACCCGTATCGGGATCGGTCGTCACGCGGAATGTGGGATCCTCCTGAGCCAACTTGCCCAAGGCCATCCCGATCTTTTGCTGGTCCGCTTTCGTTTTCGGCTCGATGGCCAGCGAAATCACCGGAGTCGGAAAATCGATCTGCTCCAGCACGACCGGGGCATCCTTGTCGCACACGGTGTCGCCGGTCTGCACCCTATTGAGGCCCACTACCGCCACGATGTCACCCGAGCGGACTTCCTTGAGCTCTTCCCGTTTGTTGGCGTGCATCTTGAGCAGCCGCCCGATACGCTCCGGGCGTTTCTTCGCAACGTTGAACACACTCTCGCCGGCCTTCAACAGGCCGGAATAGACCCGCATGAAGGCGAGCTGCCCCACGAAGGGATCAGTGAGAATCTTGAAAACCAGCGCGGAGAACGGCTCTTTGTCGTCGGCTCGCCGGGTGATCGCCTGCGCGCCGTGAAGATCCGTTCCCGCGACCGGTGGGACTTCGATCGGCGAGGGCAGATAGTCGACAACGGCATCCAGCAGACGCTGAACGCCCTTGTACTTGAACGCCGAGCCGCAGAGCACCGGCGTGATCTTGATCGCGATGGTCAACCGCCGAATGCCGGCCTTGAGATCGTCTTCGGTGATCGGGATCCCTTCGATGTACTTCTCGAAGAGTTCGTCGTCCTGTCCGGAGACGCGCTCGATCAGCAAGGCCCGTTGCTCTTCGGCGAGATCCCGCATGTCTTCGGGAATCTCGCCCACGTCGTAGGTGGCGCCGAGAGTCTCATCCCGCCAGAGAATCGCCTTCATCTCGACGAGGTCCACGACCCCGCGGAGCTTGTCTTCGCTGCCGATCGGAATCTGAATCGGAACCGGGTGCGCTTCGAGCCGGTCGCGGATCGTCTGCACGGCGTGGTCGAAGTCCGCGCCGACACGGTCCATCTTGTTCACAAAGCAGATGCGCGGGACGCTGTATTTGTCCGCTTGCCGCCAGACGGTTTCCGTCTGCGGCTGCACGCCCGCGACGGCGTCGAATATCGCGATGGCCCCATCGAGGACCCGCAGGCTGCGCTCGACTTCCGCCGTGAAATCGACGTGTCCCGGCGTGTCGATGATGTTGATCTGGAAGTCCTTCCAGAAGCAGGTCGTCGCCGCCGAAGTGATCGTTATGCCACGCTCTTGCTCCTGCTCCATGTAGTCCATGGCCGCGGTGCCATCGTGCACCTCTCCCATGCGGTGCAAGCGCCCCGTGTAGTACAGGATGCGTTCGGTCGTCGTGGTCTTGCCGGCGTCGATGTGCGCGGCGATCCCGATGTTCCGGTAACGCTCCAGACTGATCGTTCGTGGCATACAAAAACGGCGTTGTCTTCCAGGCTGTCTCAGGAAATCACGCCGTCCTCTACCACCGGTAATGGGCGAAAGCCTTATTGGCTTCCGCCATCCGATGGATGTCATCCCTTCTCTTGATGGCTGCCCCGCGGCCGGCGGCAGCGTCGAGGAATTCATTGCAAAGCTTCTCGGTCATGCTTTTTTCGCTTCGCGCCCGAGCAAAGCTGATCAACCAACGCAGAGCCAGACTCGTGCGGCGGCGCGCCTCGACTTCAATGGGAACCTGATAGTTCGCACCTCCCACGCGCCGCGATTTCACTTCGACGGTCGGCTTGCAGTTCTCAACCGCCTTCTTGAAAATCTTCAGCGGGTCGTCGTTAGCCCGCTCGCGAAGCCTCTCCATCGTCTGGTAGAAAATGCGCTCGGAAATACGCTTTTTGCCGTCCCACATCATCGCGTTGATGAATTGAGATACCAACACCGAGTTGTACACGGGATCGGCCGGCGGCATCCTCTTCTCGATTTCACGTCTTCGCGGCATCTCGATTCTCGATTCGTCCGGTTCCCGTGTTACTGCTTGGGACGTTTCGCCCCGTACTTGCTGCGTGCCTGGCGGCGATCATTGACGCCGGCGGCGTCGAGCGTCCCCCGGATCACGTGGTAGCGCACACCGGGCAGATCTTTCACACGACCGCCGCGGATCAGCACAATCGAGTGTTCCTGCAGGTTGTGCCCGACACCGGGGATATAGGTCGTCACTTCGATGCCGTTCGTCAATCGGACGCGCGCCACTTTGCGAAGCGCCGAATTGGGCTTCTTGGGGGTCACGGTGTAGACGCGCGTGCACACGCCCCGCTTCTGCGGGCAGGCCTGCAAGGCAGGGCTCGTCGTGCTGAATTTCGGCCGCTTGCGGCCTTTGCGCACTAGCTGGTTGAACGTCGGCAACCCGTTACCCTCATTTCCACGGAACACACGCCCCAAGCGCCGACCCTGCCGTCGCCGAGCCGCGAAACACCCTACCAGCACGCGACGCGCAGGCGCACTACCAGAAGCTGTACCGATCTGTGATTAAACGTCCGTCGCCCTATGGGGTCTGCCAAGTACAGACCTTATCGGCGAATCGTATCACCTGCGAGCTTTCGTCCCTCTTGGGACTTCGCTGTTCCTCACTCCGCTTTCCAACGCCCCATACCCCAACGTAGGGGCCGGCCGCAAAGCACAAGCCCCATCACTATAACCAAACCTCCAAACCCCTGTCAATCGGCAAGGCCCAACGTGTAGCGCCAAAGCAGAGATGTCCCCTTGGTGCGCCAACGGAATCCGGAACGCATCCCTTTCTCAGCATGGGTTCATTTTGTGTTCGCGGCAGCGGCAGCTGCCCGGCGGCGACGCTCGCCGCAAGGCCGACCGGGAACGGCGGACGGGGCAAGGACACAGGCTCACCCCCCACTCCCCCCCGCGCATGCCGCGCGATAGCCGCGCCATGCCGCGCGAACGCACCCAGCCAAGCAGTGACCGGGCGGCGCAGGGACACTGGCTCCAAACAATATTTTTTGCCGAACAATGGCGAACAATGGCGAACAATGGTGAACAACGGTGAACCGGGAAACAGTGACTTGCCGGCGGGCGCAGTGGTCCGGACGGCGGTTTCCGGTGGCGCCACCCTCGCGCACCCACGGAGAAAAAAGGCCGTGTTTCGTGACTCGTGATTCGTGAAAACCAGTGGTGGAGGTCTCGCTCGCTCCAGAAGAAATGTCTGACGGCCGTTGAACCTTAGAAGCCATGTCTCGTGTTTCGTGATTCATAAAAACCTTGAAGGCCGTGTCGCCGTCGTGGGGCAGCCTTTACCGCAAGCGCCGCCGGAGGTTGGGGCGGCGGTGAAGTACGCCGCCGCAAGCTGGCGGCTCAGCGCTTCGCCCGCTATACGGAAAGGCCGCGCCCCCGGTGGTTTTCTCGATGCTGTGCTCGTGCGGGCAGGGTTTGGAGCAGCCCCGATCCGCATAGCATGACCGAACACTCCCACGCCTGGAACCGGCCGGGGAAATTCTCGCCGGATTACTCCAATTCCAGACCTCACCGGCGTCGGCAAGGGATCGAGCCGGGCGTCAATAGTGCTGCAAGTGACCGCCTTCCTCGAATCCGGGGGTGCTGGGGGTTCACCCTCGATGCAGCAGGCCCAGCGACTGCTCGCCGCGCCCGATCCGGAAACGATCAAGGGCCTGTGGGATAGGGTCTTGCTGGGGTTGCTGGTGGAGTGCGGGTTGCGGAGGGGGGGCTTCGAGGCGGTTGCCGGCTACACCCGTAAGGCCGGGCTGGGCAGGATCACGCCGCATGACTTACGAAGGACCTTCGCCAAGCTCGCCCACCTCGGCCGGGCGCCGCTCGAGCAGATCCAGATTTCCTTGGGGCATGCCTCCATCCAGACCACGGAAAGGTATTTAGCCTGCATTTCTCACCACCCGACGGTCGAAGCACACGATAAGACCGCCAGGACTTCTTTGCGCTTGCTTGCCGTGCTCAACGTACTGTTCAAGTACGCCTGCGCGCGTCAAGCGGCTCGCGCCTCGTCCTGACGGCCCTCTCACGCACTTCGCCTCGCCACGTGGTGAGAAAGGCAGGCTAGGCCTCAAGCAGAACCTCCACGACGTGCCGTGTGATCGGTTGGGGTCGGTGGGATGGGAGGAGTGAAGACTGTCAATCCTTCTCAAATCTGACTTAGTCCCTCTGAGGACGCCCTTGGCGGGTTCCCTTGCGTGGCGATCTTTACGTCAAGGACGTCGCTGGTGATATTCCCTTGTTTGCACCTCGACCCCATGGCTTAGCTCAAACGGCTCCCCTTTCCGGCGAGCAATCTCCCGCTCAATGTCCTCGGGTGAGCGCTCTGAAAAGCCCTCGGGTATTTCGAACATACTGCCATCCGGTTCCCCCGGTATGATTTCAACGACTTCGACCTGAGTGCGAATCACCGGTGCGGTGGGGTCTGTCACGTCAATGTCCGCTGCGCGAAGTAGATAGCAGTTCAACGCGGGCGACACCCACTCCTCATATCGTGACAACCCTTCGTCGATCGGAGTTGTCTCGATCTTCTTGACCACTCTGTAGCCCAGGATCGTCCCCGGGGTCGGGCTCGAATCAATCGACTGATTCTCTCTTGTGCTGAGGCAATCGTGTCTCGTATTTAAATGCCGCGCTCCTTCGTCGGAGAGAGCCACGGTAGACATCGATTCAGCGAACGGGAAAATTGTGACCTTCCGCCGCGCAGGGAGATCAATGATTTTCCGGATCTCGTGGGACTCTGCAGGTCGACCAGGAATTTGTACGTGTCGTTGGAGGTTGATTGCCAACGAGCCATCTGATTTGTACGCCTCGACTCCCGACTCGCGCATCACCTCTGATCCATCAGGATTGGAGTAAATGGTGAGTTTTCGCGCCGTGAATGCTGACTGGCTGTTGTCAGCCTTGAGGCGGGCGGTGTTGACAGCGTCGATGGCGATGCCAAGCGCGAATGCACCAGCAGTAGCCAAAACGAACTGGAATACACGCGTGAGTCTGTTTCTCATGCTTCACACCAACCTCTCGCAACCTGGGGGATAGCAGGTAAGACTGACGGTCGAGGTAGAACAATATTCGCTGTTGAATTCCCCAGAATAGTTACAGCAGAATTCTCGAATGCAAATAGGCCTCCGTTCACTACAGCCAGTAAAGGGACCTGATCTTATGCGGGCGGCCGTCGTGCCCATCCCCACATTGAATTTGGGCAACAGCAATCCGCTTCAAGTTCCTGCACCAATGGCGTATTCGCCCCAGCGAACATGACGACGACCAGCCACATCATAAAGGCAACCTTGATTTTTATCTGAGCCCCCTCTTCAGTGAAATATCGAGAGCATCTCGTTTCTGATCCGTCCAGAACATCTCTTCTACCCTATATAACGTTCGAAAACGCAATCGGTCACATTTTTTTCGCCAAGCAAAAAACCGTCGATGGAGAAAGTTCTTCGGATCGCAGCGCCCCCCCGTTCGTGACCCTGCTCCTTCGCCTTACGGGCTCAATGCGACGCGGTTCCAATACGGGCGTCGATGCGCAGCTGGATCATTCGAACCGCTCGATTCAGCCGAGTCTTGACCTGCGCGCGGGAGATGTGGAGGCGCCCTGCCGTCTGATCAGTGGAAAGACCCTGCTGCAGACGCAACTCGACCACTTGGCGGTAGGTCTCCGGGAGGAACGAGATGATCTCCCCCAGCAGGGCCAGGAGCTGTTTTTCCTGGGCCAGAGCTTCCGGGGTTCGGCTTGGAGCTTCCATTTCCGGGAGGGGGAGGAAAACTTCTTTGTGACGGGTGCGCCGCCGCCGAACATCCCTGGCGGCGTTGGCGACGATCGTGCTCACCCAGGGGCAAGCCTTGGGGCCGTTGAAGCAGGCATGGTTGACGGCCTGCAGGATCTTGATCCAACTTTCCTGGAGGGCGTCTTCAGCGAGGCTGTCTCCCCCGGTAATCCGCTTGGCGAGGGGAAAGAAGCGTTCAGAGCAGCAGGTGATCCACTTTTCCTGGTCCCCTTCCAGCAGAGGACATTCCCCGGCGAGGCGGTTCACAATGTGCAAATCCTGGGGCATGAGCAAGCCCTCGACAGCACATCCGATACTGCGTCAGTAACCATTGCATCACACCACTGTGATATTCTTGTAACTTTTAAGGTTAAATTGTGAATTTATAGTGAACGTTATGGTTTTCAGCTCGCAATTTGAAAAAAGTGCAGGGTGTTGTGGTATTTTCTGACAGGGTCTCTGGCGGCGGGGTCACTGTTCAGCGGACAACTCCTCACATCCCGCCGCCTCCCCTCATGAAATTGATCACCGACCTCCGCTACATGGTGATTGACGTGTTCGAGAGCGACCGTGGCAGTTTGGTCGCGACCGTCTCAAACATCGCCTGAGCTGTGATCGAACCGGGCTTGAACCGTCCGGCCTTGTCCGCATGCCGCAGATCCGGCCCGGAGTCGATCCGGACCGCCGCCGATCCGGGCCCGGTCAATTATGGCGCAAGTGACCGTTCAGAGGGGATTCTCTGGTAGCACCACGAATCGATGTATCCGGGCGGTGAAAGCGGCGGATTCAGTACCGGCGATCTGCGCGTAACAGTAGGGGCAGCGCTCGCGTAGCACATCCTTCCACAGACCGCGCTGCCATGGCGCCAGCGCCTTGAGTTCGCGAGAGACCTGATCCAGGAAGCTGATCGCCGGCTCAATCTGAAAATCCGAATATTCAATCCCGGTCCGGACCCTACCGGCAGCAGGGACGCCTCGCCAAGTCGGCCGAAGGCGTCGTGGACGCAGGTCCCGGTCCCGGTGGGCGTGACCTTCCGGACGCGGTTGCCCTGGGGGCCGTACTTGTAGCTGGTGGTCGAGTTGCCGAGGGTGTAACTGGTGAGGCGGTATTCGGCGCCGTAGGAGAGCGTGCCGCCCAGTCGGCCTTCTCACACACTTCGCCTCGCCGCGCCGTAGACTGGAACCATGCCGTCCGAGCCATGGAAAGTTTCGCTGCACGGCGGCCATAGCGGCGAGTTCTGCGAACACGCCACGTCGACGCTGCGAGAGGTTCTCGAAGCGGCCGTCGCCTACGGATATCAGACATTCGGCGTGAGCGAGCACGCTCCCCGCAGCGAAGACCGCTTTCTGTACTCGAGCGAACGCGAGAAAGGCTACAGCGTCGAGCGGCTGCGCCGGGAGTTCGAAGCGTATGCCGGGGCGATGGACGCCCTCGTCCAGGAGTTCGACGGACGGCTTGTCGTGCTGCGCGGATTCGAAGCCGAAGTCATCCCGACGTCAAGCTATGCGCAGGAAATGCTCGGGTGGCAAGAACGTTTCGGATTCGACTACATGGTCGGCTCGGTGCACTACGTGGACGAGGTTCAGATCGATGGCGAGAAAGCGGATTTCGAAGCGGCCGTCGGACATTCCGGCGGGCTCGAACCCTTCGCGGTCCGTTACTACGACACGGTCGCCGGCATGGTGGAGACTTTGCACCCGGATGTAGTCGGCCATCTGGATCTGATTCGCCGCAACGCCCCCTCCGACGCGGTGCTCGACACGCCTGCGATCCGCGGGGCCGCCGAACGCGCCCTCAGCGTGATCCGGGAGCGCGATGCGATCCTCGACCTCAATACCGCGGGCTACCGCAAGGGTCTCGGCTCGCCATACCCCGCTCCGTGGCTCGTCCGCCGAGCCAACGAGATGGGCGTCGGCTTCTGCTTCGGCGACGACAGCCATGGCCCGGCGCAAGTCGGCGAAGGCCTCGAACAGGGCAGGCGCTACTTGCTGGAGAACGGCGTGACGGAGATCGCCGCGATCACCCGCGGCCCCGAAGGGCTGGTGAGAAAGAGGATTCCGCTGTCGGATTGACGGGAGCTCGCCCGAGGGGACGGTGATAGAATCAGGTCGGATTCTCAAGGATGAAAACCCTCGTCAAACCGGTTTTTGCCAAGTGAATCGCGAGTTGCGGATTGAGTGCAGCTCGGCTGGGGAGATCATTGTTTCGAGTCCAGCGAGTAGGGTTAGCCGCCGAATTCCGGATTCGCCGTACGTCATAAGAATGGGCCGAGACTTCAGTCGTGCCGTGATGCGCGTTGAAACCGGAAAGGATTCGGACGCCCGGCTTCTGAAAGCAACAGATACCGACGCCTCGCCATGAAGACCCTTGCGCAACCGGCCTCCGAACCACAGGGTCACGTCCTGCAAGTACCCGAGAGCATCGCTTTCTCCGACACTCAATTCTTTGACTTATGTCAAGTCAATCGTGACCTGAGACTCGAGCGCACGGCAAGCGGGGAGATCGTCATCATGTCACCGACCGGGTGGGAAACAGGCAGCCGCAACGCGGAGATCATCACGCAACTTCGCACCTGGGCCCGGACGGACGGCACGGGCGTTTCCACGGACTCCAGCACGGGCTTCCGGCTACCGAACGGAGCGATTCGGGAGCCCGATGCCGCTTGGGTCCGCAAGACACGGTTGTCTTCCGTGCCGTACCGCGAGAAGCAGCGCTTCCTGCCTCTATGCCCTGATTTCGCTATCGAGTTGCGTTCGTCCAGCGACCAACTCTCCGTATTGCGGGACAAAATGGCGGAGTACGTCGAAAATGGAGTGCAACTAGGCTGGTTGCTCGATCCGGAAACGAGATCCGTCCATGTGTACCGCCCGGACACTCCGGTCGAGGAACTCAAAGACGCCGATAGAGTCACCGCCGGTCCTGAGCTCCCTGGTTTTATCCTCGATCTCAAGCTGGTTTGGGAGCCGGAGATCTAGCCGGCATTTCTCACCACCCGACGGTCGAAGCAAGCGATACGACCGCCATGACTTCGTTGCGCTTGCTTGCCGTGCTCGATGTACTGTT
>JAPPLB010000147.1 GCA_028819575.1 Bryobacterales bacterium
GTTGAGCACGGCAAGCAAACGCAACGAAGTCCTGGCGGTCGTATCGCGTGCTTCGGCCGTCGGGTGGTGAGAAATGCAGGCTAGGGCTCACTCTGCGGCAGCCGTTTCAGAAGTGAGTCGCTTCTTGTGAACCGTGTCCCACTGCTTCGCCCGTTCACGGAAATCTTTTTCGTAGACAGGCCAGTCGTGAAGAATTGCAGGATCGAAGTCAGCTCCATTGGGCCAGACAAGCGTGTGCACTTCAGGGTCCACTTTCACCTTGTCGAACAAGGACCGATCAAGTAGAGGGCCGTAGATCTCGCCGGCCATGATCGGCTGAAAGTCGATCTTCTGCCGCGTTCCATCGGAAAACTCCACTTCAAGCGTGTATTCGCCATCGATCTGCACCCCCGTGACACGATGGATGGAGTGATTCATAGCACTATTTTAGCGGCGCGATGGGTTCGGGAGAACATCCTTTCTGCAAGGCTCTCCAGTCTTTCTTCAATTCATCTTGATGCAATTTCGACCACGCTTCGACCAACCGGCGCTGCCTTCGTGGCAGGTTTCCGGCAAGCAACTCGATGGGGTCGATCCCGTAAATTCCTACCTCGTCCTGATAGTACGCGTGGAAATGTGGCGTGTGATGCGGCTCCCCAACCTCCACGAACATACGAATGATAATTCCGAAAAACCGGCTGATCTCTGGCACATCGCATTCTATCGCCGTGATCTCTGGAGGACTGGTTCTCTTCCTCAAAACAGCTTGTCAATAAGCTGCACCCGTGTAGTAGTTGACTGCCTCGGAGCCGATAAAACGCTCATTCCATGAAATAAAAAAGCAGGGTCAATCTTGGGCGCGGAATTAGTAACTCAGCAGGATCGAGTCGTGCGGGAAACCGATCGTTGGAGCACAAGACAAGTCCTTCAAGCAAGCAGGAAACCAACACCTGCGAGATAAACAACAGGCTTTCCAGCTATGCCGCAAACTACCGCCAGACAGGGAGCAGCCGGTCTCAGAGAATCGGCTCCGTCCAGTTCTCGATGACCGCTTTGAGGTGAGTCATGAACTGATCGGCGACCGCACCGTCGATGACGCGATGGTCAAAGCTCAGAGTGGCGTAGCAGATCGAGCGGATGCCGATGGCGTCGCCCACCGCCACGGGTGCTTTGTGGATCGCGCCGAGCCCGAGGATAGCGGACTGCGGCTGGTTGATCGCCGGCGTCGCGAATAAGCTGCCGTAGCTTCCGTAGTTCGTGATCGAGAACGTGCCTTGGGTCACTTCGTCGGGCTTGAGTTGCCTGTTTCGGGCGCGGTTGGCGAGATCGTTCACGGTCTTCTGCAGCCCGAGAATGCTTTTTTCGTCGACAGCCGGGATCACCGGGACGATCAATCCTGCCGTGAGAGCCACGGCCATCCCGATGTTGATGTCCTTGTAGATGACCACTTGGTCGCCATCGAGCGAGACGTTGATTGCGGAGTGCTCCTTCAGAGCTGCGGCGGATGCTCGCAGGAAAAACGGCATGAAGGTGAGCTTCGTGCCGTTCTGTTCGAGGAACTTGTGCTTGGCTTCGTCACGGGCCTTCACGATGACGGAGCAATCGATCTGATGAACCGTCGCCACGTGCGGCGCCAGCCGCATGCTGAGTGACATGTGCTCGGCGATCGTTCGCCGCATCGTCGAGAGCGGTTCGACGCTGTAGCTGCCGAAGCGGGCCGCCGGAGCGGGCCGGAAGGTGCCCAACGCCTCTTCCGAAACGGGAGCGGAAGCAGGAACCTCCGCTGCGCTTTCGCGCGCCTTCAAATAGGCCTCGATGTCCTTCTTCGAGATGCGGCCGCCTTGGCCGGTTCCGGTGACTTGGCTCAGGTCGATGTCGTGCTCTTTGGCCAGCCGGCGCACCAGCGGAGACGAACGAATCCGCCTGTCGCCGTCGGGCTTGCCATTGACAACCGCTGCAACGGCTTGGGTTACTGCGGGCGACGCGGCTGGTTCTTGCCGGGAAGGTTCGGCGGGCGCCTCCTCTTTATTGCCGTCCGAACCATCACCGATCCTCGCAACGAGGGTGTTGATTTCCACGGTCTCGCCTTCTTGCACGAAGATCTCCTGGAGTACGCCGGCGACAGGTGCGGGCACCTCGGAATCGACCTTGTCGGTGGAGATCTCGAACAACGGTTCGTCTCGCTCGACCTTGTCGCCGATTTGCTTCATCCATTTTGTGATCGTGCCTTCGACGATGCTTTCGCCCATCTGGGGCATTACGACGTCGCTCATGAGTTCCTCTTATGTCTCGATAGCCTCCGTCCGGCGGGGGTGGTGCGCCCAGCCATCACAGTTCCCGCATGGTTCGTTCGAAGACCGCCCCGAAGTTTCTCGCCAGAGCGCGCTTGACGTCCTCTTGCGGCGGCGGCGATCCGAGCAGGCGCTCCATCGACGTGACAGGCCTCGTCAGTCCGCAGGGAACGATATAGCCGAAATAGCTCAAGTCTGTCGATACATTGAGCGCAAAACCGTGCGAGGTCACCCAACGGCTGATGTGGACTCCGATGGCGCCCAGCTTGGCGGGACCGGCCCAAATACCGGTGGCGCCCGGCACGCGGCCCGCCGAGATGCCGAATTCGGCCATCGTGTCGACCATGACTTGCTCCAGTGCTCTGACGAATGCCAGCACGTCTCGCTTCCAGTCTCTCAAGTCCAGTATGGGGTAGCCGACAATCTGCCCGGGACCATGATAGGTGACATCGCCGCCGCGATCTGTCTCCCAATAATCGATGCCTTTCTTCTCGAAGACCTCACGCGGGACAAGGACGTTCTGTTCCTTGGCGTTACGCCCCATGCTTACCACGTGCGGGTGCTCGACGAACAAGAGACGGTCGGGAATATCGCCGGCCTTGCGCCGCCTGACAATCTCCCGCTGCAAGTCCCAAGCGCGCCCGTACGCAACGCGTCCGAGGTCCTGGTATTCACAGATACGCTCCGTCACGCCCGGCCGGGTCTGGTTGTCCACTGCAGCTAGCGTCGAAACCGTCATGAACAACTCAGGCGTTGATCGCCAGCCCGGCTACGCTGTTGAATCCTTCCTGTACTGCTTCCGCCAGCGTGGGATGTGCGTGGATCGTGGTCATGATCGACCCTACCGTCGCTTCGCTTGACATCGCCAGTACGGCTTCATTGATCAATTCCGTCGCGGAAGGACCGATGATGTGCACCCCGAGAATCTCGCCGTATGTCTCCTCGGCAACAACCTTCACAAAGCCGCCGTGCGAGCCGAGGATGGATGCCTTGCTGTTGCCCGCAAAGGGGAACTTGCCGGCCTTGACGTTGTGCCCCAGTTCACGGGCCTTGGCTTCGGTGAGTCCGACGCTGCCGATCTGCGGCTCGCAGTAAGTCGCCGAGGGGCTCTGCAGGTAGTTGATCGGATCAACATCTTTGCCAGCGATACTGCCCACCGCGACAAGGCCTTCCATCATGGCTACGTGGGCGAGTTGCGGTGTGTCTGCGACGATGTCGCCGATGGCGTAGACGCCGGGCTCGGCGGTTCGCATCCATTCATCGGTAATCACAAAATCGCGGTCCATCTTGATCTTGGTATTTTCGATGCCGACATTGTCCGTATTGGGCTTGCGGCCGATGGCCACGAGTAGCTTCTGAGCGGAAAGCTCTTTCTGTTCCCCTTTCGAGTCGGTGTATTCCAGGTCCACGCCGCTGCGAGCGTTCTTGACCTTGTTTACCTTCGCACCCACTTCCAGTCGAATGCCCTTTTTTTTGAAGGCGCGGGCCAGTTCCTTGGAAACCTCCTCGTCCTCGATCGGGACCAGGCGAGGGAGCATCTCGAGGATGGTCACTTCCGTACCAAAGCTCCGGAAGATGGAGGCGAACTCGACGCCGACCGCGCCCGCGCCGATGATGGCCAGCGATGCGGGAACATCCTCGAGGTCAAGGATCTCGATATTGGTGAGGATGCGGTCGGGATCCGCCTCGAGGCCCCCCAGCATCCGCGCCTCTGAGCCCGACGCCAGAATGATGTTCTTCGCGCTCAGCGTGCGGCGATGCCCACCATCGGTCACCTCGACTTTGCCGCCGCCGAGAAGCCGTCCATAACCCCGAATGCTCTCGACCTTGTTCTTTTTGAAGAGGAACTCGACGCCCTTGGCGTGCTGGATCACGACCTCCGTCTTGCGCTTGTTGATCGTCTTGAAATCGAGTTCGATGCCGGTGTGTTTGATGCCCCACTGTTCGCCGTTGAGGGCGTGTTCGTAAAGTTCGGCGTAGTGCAGGAGCGCTTTCGTCGGAACGCAACCGACATGCAGGCAAGTGCCGCCGAGCATCTTGTCCTTCTCGATGACGCCCACGTTCAGGCCGTATTGGCCGGCCCGAATCGCGGCCACATAGCCTCCGGGACCGCTGCCAATCACAAGAAGGTCGTATTCCATGTATGAGAGAGCCATCAGTTTATCAGAGGGCCTGTTCCCTCCCATCCTTCCCTGAGCTTTCGATCCGCCAAGCCGTCACCATGCCCAACGAGAAAAAGCGGGGACAGGCCACGGCCCGGGAGGGGCGGGCCAATACCGGTATATCCGGTTCATCAGCGCCGGGAGTATCGAGACCGGCGGACATATCGCCTCTGGAAAAACAGGAACAACGAAACCGGTCCTCGCCGCCCAAAACCGTTAGGGCGCCAGCAACTCAGCCCTAAAGATCTATCACGAAACACGAGTCACGAAACACGGCTTTTCCGGCCCTTCGGTTCGCTGTAGTTCTGCAACGATAGCACTACCAGGAAATGCTGCCCGGACCGCCTAACCCTCTGCAAAATCAATGCTTTCCAGCCCACTACTTCTTGTTTTTTATTGCAGGCTGTTGCGCACAAGTGCACAACGGGGGTACGGGGAAGTACACAGGTCTGCATTCCATCCAACGTTCTCGGTCGGCCTCAAGACAAGCGCCCTTCGCCGCATCTCCCGTCGTCCTCCGGGCTCGTTCCGCTGCTGCGAATGCAATATGAAACCATGCTGAGAAAGGGGAAAGTTCTATAGTGCGTCGACACGCTGCTGCCCTCCGATTGCACGAACAGGCGTGTTGCGGTATGCTGAACGGCAGTGGACCTCGTTCCGGGGTCTTCTTTCCCTCCACTCTCTTCCGTGCGGTTCCGGCGGATCTTCGTCCATGACGATTGCTGAACTTAAAGAGAAGAACATCACCGAACTCACCCAGGTAGCCCGCGCGTTGGAGATTCCCGGCGTCAGCGGCTTGCGCAAGCAGGAGTTGATCTTTGCGATTCTTCAAGCACAAGCCGAGAAGGAAGGATTGATCTTCGCAGAGGGTGTTCTCGAGACCTTGCCTGAGGGTTTCGGCTTCCTCCGGTCGCCCGACTACAACTACCTGCCGGGACCGGACGACATCTATGTCTCGCCTACGCAGATCCGCCGGTTCGACTTGCGCACGGGGGATACGATCTCCGGACAAGTGCGCTCGCCGAAAGACGGTGAGAATTATTTCGCTCTGGTTCGTGTCGACGCAATCAGCTTTGAACCACCGGAAAAAGCGCGTCAAAAGATTCTTTTCGATAATTTGACGCCGTATTATCCGACACAGCACATGCGCCTGGAGACGGAAAAAAAGAAGCTCAGCGGCCGGGTAATGGACTTGATCACGCCGATCGGGAAGGGCCAGCGCGGCCTGATCGTAGCACCGCCCCGAACCGGCAAGACGATGCTGCTGCAGGCGATCGCCAACTCGATCACGACGAACCATCCCGAGGTCGTTTTGATTGTTCTGCTGATTGACGAGCGGCCCGAAGAAGTGACCGACATGCAGCGCTCGGTCAAGGGTGAGGTCGTCAGCTCGACATTTGATGAGCCGCACATTCGCCACGTTCAAGTCGCCGAAATGGTGATCGAGAAAGCGAAGAGGCTTGTCGAGCACAAGCGCGACGTGGTGATTCTGCTCGACTCGATAACGCGGCTGGCGCGCGCTTACAACAGCATCGTGCCTCCGTCGGGAAAAGTGCTCTCGGGCGGCGTAGATTCGAACGCATTGCAGAGGCCGAAGCGATTCTTTGGTGCGGCGCGCAATATCGAGGAGGGCGGCTCTCTCACGATCATCGCGACGGCGCTGGTTGATACCGGCAGCCGCATGGATGAAGTGATCTTCGAAGAGTTCAAGGGCACCGGCAACATGGAGTTGCACCTTGATCGCAAGCTCGTCGACAAACGCGTCTTCCCAGCCATCGACATCAATCGCAGCGGCACGCGGAAGGAAGAACTGCTGCTGCCTCGGGATGACTTGGCGCGGGTTTGGGTGTTGCGAAAGGTGCTTAGTCCGTTGTCGGTGACGGAGGGAATGGAGTTGTTGCTCGACCGCATGGGCAAGACCCGGTCGAACGCGGAGTTTCTGGCCGCGATGAATACCTGACAGCCCGCGGAGAAAGTACCATGGAAGGCGTGGCGGTCTGATGAAGCCACTCGACGCAAGAACGCTGCGCATTGTTCTTCAACCGCCAAGCAACCTCTTCGGCCCCGGAGAGGATAACGCTGCCTGCGTGACTTGCACTACGGGCTTGCTGACTTACGAAGAACGAAGTCGGAAGTCCTTGCGCTTCAGTTCTCCGTAGGTAAATGACCAAATCTCATTGGATGTCTTCCGATCGTCTGGATGGTACCGGACGAAGACCACCCGGGGGATCTCAGTGGAGGATGGACCGCGGGCTCTCCACTGGTCAGGATTCCCGATTGCTGTAATCTTGGTTGCGAATGAAAGCACTGGAATGGACGCTCCGCATCGCTCTCTTCGGAGAGTTTCTCGGTCACGGCATCTTCGCTTATCGGGCCGTTCCCCATTTCCAGGAGCTCATGGCCGGATCGCTTGGGGTCTCGACCGAGACAGCGGCAAATATTCTCCCGATCATCGGCATCATCGACTTCGGGATTGCAATCCTGGCGCTTGTCTATCCCATGCGAGCGGTGCTGGTCTATGCGGCGCTCTGGGGATTGCTCACCGGCCTGTCACGGCCGATCTCGGGCAATGAGATCTGGGACTTCGTCGAGCGCTGGCCGAATTGGGGCGTCCCCCTTGGGCTGCTGCTGGTGCGTGGCTGGCCGAAGCAAGTCCGCGATTGGTTTCGTTAGAAACGTGGTTCCGCAGGCTAGGAAGCGAAGTGGTAGATCCCTGCAGCCGTCTTGCCGAGAATCCACTTCTTATCCTCGGAAGTGAAGAAGGGAATGATGTCTTTCATGACCACTAGCTCGTAGAAATTGGCGTAGAGCATCCGCTGCGGTCCGAAGCGGTCGTAGACCCTCCTCAAGTACGGCCACATATCGCGGTAGGGGATCTCCTCTTTCGAGGGATTGTGCAACGACGTCCGGATGTAGACGTTCGGGAACTTCTCGAGGTCAAGAATCTGGTCGATGCCCTCATCGTCCGGCCGCCTGATGTCGATCATGGCGAAATGGTCAATGACGATTTTGACGCCGGGGAAGCGCTCGGCCATGTCCGCAACTTGCGAAATCTGATGAGGCGCCAGGAAGATATTGAACATCGCGCCGAGTTCCTCGGCTTTCTTCCATAGCGGATAAACCGCCGGATCGTTCATCCAGACAACGTCCCGGTCATAGATCGGACTGAGCCGGAGCCCGGAAAAGCCCTGCTCCTTGACGAGGCGTTCGAGCCTGGCGGGGTTCTCGGGATCACCGGGGGCGTGCAGGCGGTAGCCGACAAGCAGGCCGATCGCGGCGAATCGGTCCGGGTGTTGTTTGAGCATGTATGCGGGATAGGAATTGTCCGTCCCGTAGTAGCACACGTGACTGATGACGACCTTGTCGATCTTGTAGAGCTGCATTTGGGAGAGGATGTGCTCCATCGAATACTCGCGGTCGGGCCGATTGTTCGGGCAGTTCGAGAGCCTCGAGTTGATCGGAAAGCGCTCGTCATGCAGTACCCAGGCGTGCTCGGCTGCGTTGATGATCGGGTCGACCTCTTTAGCGGCGGCGTCTGAAGCCGCGAGTGCTCCGGCTGTGCTGAGTGCAAGGTATTCACGACGGGTCATGGCAGGGCCTCACGTACGAGTCTACGCGTTCACAGGTGCCCGAGGCTACTACGAACTCGAGCCGGCGGCGCTGCCGAAGAGTTCCCACAGCTTCTCTGAGCGGAACGCAAAGATCTTCTCCACATCCTTGGCGACGAAAAGACGGTTGACCAGCGAACCGCCAGGAACGGCGTAACTCACTCGATCTTCGGCGAAAGTACCGCCACGATCTTCGCGAAAGAGGTGCTCATGGTCCCAAAGCCGATAGGGGCCGCGAATCTGCTTGTCAACGAAACGACGTGGTGGCTCCCAGGCCGCGATTTCACTCCGCCACCGGATCGGCAAGCCTCGGACTCGAAGGCGGTAATCGATCGTGACTCCTACGGCCAAGTCGATCGGACGAGGCGTGAGAACTTCGAACCGCAGCCAGGGTGGCGTCAGGATTTCGAGATTGTGAGCGTCCGAGAAAAAAGCAAAGACCTCTTCGAGAGGCCTTGGCAGCCAGACTGAGCTACTGTGCTCGAAGATCGTCATTCGCCGCTTAGCATCTCTTCAGCATATAGGGCTCCGACGGGAGTGTCCTCATGCTTGTAGTATTAACCCACTCCCCCGCAAGAAGGCTCCAGGCAGTCAGAACCGACTGCCATGCCCTACGACAAACGCACCGTCGAAACAGGTCGCTCGATTTACGAAACAGCCGTCAGCAGCTTGCAGCTCACGCTGTCCGAAGAGGACATGAATTACCTCTACGCCCAGCAGGTCATCGGCATCGATCCCAAGAGCCGCATCATCCTCGAATCCAAGAGAGCCTCTGCCAAACCGAAGAACGAACGTATCGATCTGTTCGAGAAAGTCAACCGACAGATCATCAAACGCCGCTGGGCTGGAGGCATCGTGATTAAGGCCGTTCGTTCATCCTGCGAATCGCGGCCTCCCTACAAGCGTCTTCTCTTCCTTCCCCGCCAAATGGTGACCATGACACTACCGCACCGGAAGATCAAAAAGAACGCTTACGTACGCCACGATGGCGACCTCCGCTTAAGCTTCCACGTCGATGAAGAAATCGGCCTTCCCTACGGCACCTATGCGCGCCTCATCCTGATGTACCTGACCACCGAACGCGTTCGCAGCAAAGACCGCCGCTTCGAGCTAAAGTCAACCTGGCGAGCATTCCTTCAAAACATGGAGCTGCCTTGGGGTGGTAATTCGTACCGTCAGATCAAAGAACAGCTCTTCCGTCTCTGCTCCACAACCTTCTCCACACACATCGGCAAAAAGGGCGAAGACGAGAAGCACGACAGCCTGCTAATCACCGACCGCTGGTTTCACTCCTCCAACCTCATCGAGATCACCTTCAGCGACTCCTTCTTCAACCTCACCCAGCAATCCGTCATTCCTCTAGAGGCAGATAAAGTTCGCCAACTCAAACGTTCGCCTCTCGCCCTCGACATCTACGCCTGGCTCACATACCGCGCTCACAGAATTGACAGAGAGCACTTCATTTCATGGGGAGGGCTCCGCAAGCAATTCGGCTCCTCACTCGGCCGCGAGCGAGACTTTCGCTCCCGCTTCAAGACAACCATGAACCACGTCCTCAGCCTCAACCCCGTTGCTCCCTATGTGGCCATGAACCGCAAAGGCTTACGGCTCGCCCCGAACAATCCCGCTGACATGGAATGGATCGAACGTCAGATCGCCAAAGCCACCAGCCTCACACGAGCTCCGTTAATCATCTGATATTTTCCGCAATCCCTCGAAATTCTTTTCACGAAGTGGGGACTATCGTCGCGCTTTTTATGGGGACTATTGTCGCGCTTTCTGCGGGGACTATTATCGCGCTTTGCCGGGGACTACTGTCGCGTTTTGCGGGGACTACTGTCGCAATTTTCCGGGGACTACTGTCGCAGTTTGCGGGGACTTTGGTCGCGTTCGCCGAATCGCACCTCTTTCCTCTCCTGTATTTGTCCTTAAACCTTCCTAAAGGCCGCGCGCGCCCGCCTAACCTTCCTGTGGAAATGTGGAGAAGTCCCCACACGGTTGCGCCTGCCGGCGCTTGAGAGCACCTCGATTCGATGCAAGGATTTGACAGGAGGTGCATATGCGATTCCTTGCCCAACACAAGACCGCAGCCGCCAGAGCTGCTGCTCTTGGCGTGCTGATCCTTCTGCATGCCGCTCCGTTGGCAGCGACGACACCCACCACCGGCCCCTGGGTCGATGCCGTGACCACGTTGCAGACGGCCTTCACCGGCACCATCGCACGCGGATTGAGCCTGGTTGCCATCGTCATCGGCGGCTTGATGTTCGCCTTTGGAGAAGGCGGCAGCAAGAGAGCTTTGGCCGGCATCATCTTCGGCCTCGGCATGACGCTCGGCGCCGCCAACTTCATCGATTGGCTCTTCTGAGGCGGCTGGCTCTTCATGTCGGCTGTCTACGGAAAGCGGTCCTGGCAAGCCTGCCGATCCCTGGCCCGCCCGCTCACAGTCATGGGCTGTGAGCGGAGGGCTTTCATTCTGGCGGCCATGTTCGGCGCCGTGACCTTCAACCTCCTCAACGCCTTTCTGCCTGGACTCCTGATCTTTCTGACCGGCTACATCATCGGCTGGCTGGGAACCCGCCACGATCCTCACATGATGCAGGTCGTCAAAGCTTCCGCGAGCGCCAAACCCCGCTACGATCCCGCGAAGCGGCCCGCGGCCGAGGCGGAGATCGAGATCGTCAGCAGCACCCTAACGACTGCATGACTCCCATCACCCAATCCTCACGCAAGCGATACGAACAGGCCGGCTCGCTGGCCGAAGAGCTGCCCTATTGGGGCTGGGTGGACAAGCGTACCTTGCTCACCCGTCCCGGAGGACTGGTCACGCTGGCTGAGCTTCACCCCTGCGGCATCGCCGGCAGCTCGCCTGAAAACCTCGATCATGTCCTGGCTTCCTGGATGCGGCTGCTCGGTCAGCTCGATGAAGACGTGCGCTTCTCGCTGATCGTCACCCGCAGGCCGGTTCGCTCCGATGCGGTCGCCGCGATCGGCAACGATCGCCTGCCGCCTGCCATCTTCGAATCCCGGGCGGATGAGATCGTGCGGCGCTCCGGAGAGCTGCGCTTCTACGCCGCCTGGACGCTCGACTCGCGGCTGCAGGAAGCACGGCCCAAAGGCGGAGTCGCCGCGTCTTGGCTGAAGCGGCTCACCAGCAACGGCAAGGCCCAGCGGCTCTATGTGCAGAAATCCATCGCCCGCGCGTCGGAACGGCTGCAACGCATCGTCGATGCCGGCCGTGGACTGGTCACGGACGTATCCCCGAGCACGGTGCTCGAAGAAAAGGAAGCCACCGCCGTGCTCGGCGACATGATCAACCGGCCGGGCACCGTTGCGCCGGTTCACGAAGGCGGAGCACTACATTGGTCCTGGGGACTCTCTCAGCTCGAAGGACACCGCCGCCACCTGACTCTCGACGACGAGCCCCTCGCCATCTACTCGCTGCTCGAACCGCCGCCGAAGGCGACCGCCAACATCCTGTGGGAGCTGCTCACCCTTCGGGCCACCTGGACCTTCGTTTGGGAATGGCAAGGCTTGTCGATCGGCAAGGCGCGGGGAATCATCCGCTCCGCGCAGAAGCACTTCTTTTCCTCGCGCTACTCGATGATGGCGCACGCCAGAGGAACCGAAGGAACCGAAGCAGCGTTGGTCGATTCGGCAGCAGCGGCGGAATCGGCCGCGCTGGGCGATGCGCTCGTCGAGCTTCAGTCCGAGGGCATCCCCTGGGGCAAGCTGGCGGCTTCTCTCTCGATTCATGCCCCCGACCTGCAGCAGCTCGAAGAACTCGATTCCTCCGTCGTCAAGATCTTCACCGGCCGCGACATCAAGATCCTGCGCGAAGGCTACGGGCAACTCTCCACCTGGTTCGCCCGTCTGCCCGGGCAAGCAGCCAGCCGGCAATTGCGCCGGATGCCCGTCTCGGCCGGAACCGCGCTGTGCTGCTCCGCGATCTTCGCGCCCGGTCGAGGCGAACCGGAGTCGGACCACTTGGAAGCGCCGGCGCTGGCAACGCTCGAAACCCGTTGCGGAACCCTCTACGACTACGACCTTTTCGCCGGTTCCGACGTAGGCCACTCCCTCGTTCTCGGCAGCACCGGAGCCGGTAAGAGCTTCCTGCTCAACTTCCTTCTGGTTCACGCTCTGCGCTACAACCCGCGCGTCTCGATCCTCGACCTCGGCGGGAGCTACCGCAACCTCACGGCCATGCTCGGCGGAAGCTACCTGCGCCTCGACGGCGCCGGAGGCGGTACGCCCTTGCGGCCGTTCACTCTTCCCGAAGGTGAGCGAACCTACGAGTTTCTCACCGGCTGGATCACCCAACTGCTCGCGCTGGGAGGCTACACGACCACCGGAGACGACACCACCGATATTCGCCGCCGCATCGAAGACGTGTACGGGATCGCAGCCAGCCAGCGCCGCATGAGCTCTCTGGTCGAGACGCTGGCGCCACGCATGAAGGACGCCATGAATCGCTGGAGAGGCAACGGTCAGTGGGGAAAGGTCTTCGACCAGCCCGGCCAGGGCAACGAGATCAATGGTAACGACTGGCAGGTTGTCGATCTGGCCGGAGCAAAGCAGTTTCCCGATCTGGTGTCCGCCGCCCTGACCTATTGCCTGGAGCGCTTGAGACTGGAGCTCGAGCGCCCCGAAGAAACCACCCGGCTCAAGATTCTCGTTGTCGATGAGGCATGGCGCTTCCTCGCTGAACCCGCGACGGCGAACTACCTCGCCGAAGCCGCGCGGACCTGGCGCAAGCGCAACGCCGCCCTGATCCTGGCAACGCAGTCCGTCACCGACGTTGCCGGCGGAACCTCCACCGGCGCACTGATCGAGTCGATTCCCAACCGACTGTTCCTATCGATCCGCGACCTTACCTACGAAGCCGCCGCAAAGCTGCAATTGTCGGAAGCCGAAACATCACTCATCCAGAACCTGATCCCCAAGCGCGAAGTCTATGCCCGCAATCCTAACAGCCGCGAAGTGCTCACTCTCAACGTGGACCGGCGCAGCTACTGGATGTTCACTTCCAACCCCATCGAGGAAGAGAAGCGATCCGCCGCGATCAAGCGAACGGGAGATCTCCAACAAGCCATCGAGGAGCTGGCGAGAGAAAGCTGAAGACATGCCCTGGCGGATCGCAACCGGACTGAGCCTGATCATTTGGGTGATCGCCATCCTTCTCGTTGGCGAGCGGCTCAAGTACTTGGAGCCCTATGCCAAGCTGCTCTTCGCTCACTACACCTGGAACGTCAGCCTCTACCTGATGATCGCCGCCGTGACCCTCTACGCCTTCATCTACTGGCTCGCCCGGCGCGCAGGCCTGGGCGATCTGGGCGGCAAGCTCAAGCTCATGGACAAGCGGCTCGTTGCCGGCGAATCCCACGACGACGAGCTCGCGCGGCGGCTGCAGCGCGAGCGCATGGGAGAGCTCGAATGAGCGTTCGATCCTGCCGCGTCTGCAGCTGTACGGATTTCGACGCCTGCATCGAACCGGACGGGTTTCCCTGTTGCTGGGTCGAGGACGACCTTTGCTCGGCTTGCGCCTTTTTTGCGCAAGGCGACAGGGTGGTTTTGCTCGAAGAAGCTGAGGACTTCAGCGGAAAGGAGGTCACTTTACCGGCCTCGACACGAATCATGGGACCGTACTCGCTCCAAGAACGCGAGGATCCATCGGACACAACAACTGGTGCTTCCTGAACCTCGACATGCGGGAACAACACATTGCCGGGGGAAAGGAGAGTGATTCTTGCGAGGCCGTGAAGTAGAAGCGCGCAGCGGGGCACGCTCGGGTCGAGCGGGCCCCGTCCGCTTCAAGCCCGTCCCCCACAGTCTCGGCTCGCAAGACGACCGCAGCCAGACTCCCAGCAAACCAAACACCCGACAGCGTCCCGCGCGCTCTCGACGTTCCAGCAACCGCGCTCCGCGCCAGCGGCCTTCCCGCCGCAATCGCTCTGCTGACCGCATCGACTTCAAGCAGCGCAAGCGCCAGGCGCTCGACGACGTAGCGACCTACCGCGTCGTCAGCGTGCGCGATCTGGTCGAGCGGCGCTTCGGAGGCAACGCCTTCGCCGCCCGCAAGGGCATCGACGCCCTCAAGAACGAGGGATTGCTCCATGAGCACACCGTTCGCGTGAAAAGCGGCAAGACCTTCCGCGTCCTGTTCGCTTCACAGAAAGGCCGGCGCCAGGCATGGTGCAGCCGCAAGAACGACGATCAGCGCTATTGGTGCGGCTTGGCGAAGCCTTCGGAAATCCGCCACGACGCCACCGTCTACCGCGCTGCCCACAGCGAGATCGCAAAGCTGGAGAAAGCCGGCTCTTCCGTCAAGCGCATCCAGCTCGACTACGAAATGAAATCCCGCGTGTCGAAGATTGCCGAGAGGGCGCGAGCGAAAGACGGCGGCGAATCCGCCTTCCTCGCCAAGATCGAGGCCGCCAAGCAGATGAACCTGCCCACCGGCAGCGACGGGAAAGTTCACTACCCCGACGCCCGCATCGAGTACGAGGACGAGCAGGGCAACCCCGGACGTGTCGATGTCGAAGTCACCAGCGGCAACTACCGCAGCAAGGGCCTGCAAGCCAAACTCTCAGCCGGCTTCAAGCTCTACGCCAACGGCAATGCCGCCAAACAGCGCATTGCCTCTGCCTTGGGGATCAGAGAGCCCAAGAGAGGCGGCGGAAGCAAAAGCGGTGCGAGCCGCGATGAGGAGCTGTTCGAGTTATGAAGTTCCCCCACCTCAACGGGCGCGCCGGCAAGCTGGCAGATTCGCTGGATCTGCCAGCTAATCTTGCGGAATGGCTCGCCGTTTCTGCGCTTCATTCCGGCTGCTTTCTCCGCTCTCAGCTTCAGTTCTACGGCGGGTACGACGAAGAAAGCCGCAGATCACTCACCCGCGTTATTCGGAAATTATTGGAAAAGAATCTCATCACCGAAACCCCTGTCGAATCGCTTGGACTGCTCGCCCGCGTCACCAACAAATCCATCTACCGCCTTATTGGTGCGGACAACATCCGCCACCGGCGCCTTGCAAGCTGGCCCCTGATGTTCCGGCGCTTGCTCGCTCTCGACTACGTTCTCGACCACCCTCAGCTCCCCTGGCTGCCCACGGAAAACGAGAAAGTCGCCTGCTTCGATCGGCTTGGAATCAACCATGCCAACCTGCCGCGCCGGGTTTGGAACAACGCCACCGGATACACGGTGCGGCTCTTCGCGAACAAGCACCCGATCGCCGTCGATCCCCGCGGCAAGCAAGCCCACTTCGTCTACACCGATTCGGAAGAGAAATCGCCGCAGGGGGTTCGGAGCTGGCGAACCGAACACGCGGCGCTGTGGTCCGATCTTCACCGCCTCGGCTTTGACCTTCACATCGTTCACGCCAGCTTCAACCCTCGGCTCGAAGAGAGCGTGAGCCGAGTGTTCTCAAGCTGGATGAATCAACCTCATTCGACCGTCACCCGTGCCGAGATCGAAGCCGAGATCGCGCTCGTCCAACAGGCCATCCAGTCCGATGACGAATCCGCCCTGAGGGTCTACGGCGGTTTCAACGGCGCGCTGCATGCTTCCGCCGCTCTCAAGGACCGGCTCGAGGAGCAAACCTCCACCGGTGCCTACACCGCCACCTATTCCACCTGGCTCTCCCAACGGATCGCACAGGCCGTCCGCAACCCCAACCCTTCCGGCTCGCACACCCCAAATGCCTAACCACGAAAGGCTTTCCCTGATTCAGATGACACTTTCGAGACTGAAACCATCCTCCGCATACCCCGCAGCTTTCGCGGCTTTCTCCCTTCTCTTCGCGCCGGCGCTCGCCGCTCAGAACAGCGGCCGCGGCTTCATCAAGGCTCAGGCCGGTTCGACACTTTTCAGCGGTGAATCGAACCTCACCGCCAGCGGCGGCTTCGGCGTCCGGATCACCGGCTACCTCGACCTGTTTGCCGAGGCAGGCACGTTGCAGGACGTTCGAACCCATGAGCTGCAAAGCAATCTCGCTGCCCTTTCCACTCTCGCTGCCGAAGAGTTCAGCGTGCCTCTCGATCTGAACAGGCCCATCACCTGCCAGTACGGTTTCTTCGGCTCTCGCATCACGATACCGATGAGAAGCGTGATCACTCCGTTTTTCGAAATCGGCGGCGGAGCCGGCCGTCTCGATGTCCAATCGCCCGGCTTCATCCCCAGCTTCGTCCTCACCTATTTGGTGGATCGACAAATCAACCGCTACAAGAAGACCCATCCGCTGCTCGCGACAGGTGGAGGCGTCCATCTTGCCGTCACGCGAAGGTTCGGCATCGACATCGGCTATCGCTTCCTGCGAGTCTTCACCTCCAAACCCGCCATCATCGCGAACCAGGTCCACGCCGGCATCGTCTACCGCTTCTGAGGCCCGCCATGAAACCTGCCGACTTCATTGACGACATGTATCGTCCCGACGACCTGGTTGCCCTGGTGCTGGTGTCCCGAGACGAAGAGACGAAAACCCAGCAGAGGATCTGGAACGCCAAGAAGGCCGCTTCGAAGGAGGTTCTGAAGTGGCTGAAGTACTCCAATTCGCACGGCTACGACATCTACATCGGCATGAACCCCTTGCAGCCCGGATCGCGCACCCGCAATAAGGAGGACGTTCAGGAAGTCCGCCGCGTCTACCTCGACCTCGACGAGGACGGCCCGTCGAAGCTCAAGGAGGTTCTCCAGGATGGCTTCAGCGGCAGGCTGCCTTCCGCCTCCTACATCATCAATACCTCTCCGGACCGCTACCAGTTGATCTGGAACGTCAAGCCCGGTTCCTTCACGCCCAGCGAGGCCGAATCTCTGATGCGCGGCCTCGCCGCCCGCTACGGCGGCGACCGCGCCGTGACCGACGTTTCGCGCGTCCTGCGGTTGCCCGGCTTCAAGCATCGCGGCAAGAACACCTGGATCACGATGAGCGCCACGTCGGCGAAGCTCAGCAGCAAACAGGATTGGCCGGCTACCCTCTTCGTGGAGCCGGAGCGAACGGCAAGCGTCAGGCGCAAAAGCTCTTCCCCACACCGCTCTGGTGGAGATACTTCCCCCTCGGGCCACGATTGGGGCTGGACCAAGGACCAGCTTCGCGACGGCGTTGCCCCCGAAGAGCTGGAAATCCAACTTGCGGCAGCGCGTCCCGACAAACGCGATCCCGCCGACTACGCCAAGCGCACGGTCGCCCGGGCGCGTGAATCACTTTCACTGGAGCGATGAAACCTCGACTCTCGCCCTTCGTCCTGGGCTTCGTCCTGTTGGCGGAAGGCTGGGCCTCGCTCGGAACCGAGATCCTCGCCCTCCGCCGCTTGACGCCCTGGGCCGGTTCCACGGTCGACGTGACCTCGATACTGCTGGCCGTCTACCTCGCCGCGCTGGCCGGAGGCTACCGCCGTGGAGGCCTGCTGGCTCGTCTGGGCGATCCCCGCCCGCGCCTGGCGCGCCGCCTGGCCGCCGCCTCCCTGTGGTCGGCCTTCTGGCTGTCGGAACCCGGCGTGCTGCTGGCCTTCTCGCTGCCGGCCGCTCCGCTGTTGCAGACCTTCGCCTATGCGGTGGTAGGGATCGCGCCGGTCGGCTGGCTGCTCGCCGAATGCGTGCTGCTCGCTCACGCCTGCGCACCCCTTCGCGACGCTTCCGAGCGCGCCGGCGGTGTCTTCGCCTTGTCCACGGTCGGCAACGTCACCGGAGCACTGGCGGCGACCTTCCTGCTGCTGCCCACGCTGGGGCTCGCAGCGGCCGTTTTCTCCGTCATGGCCGCTTCCGCCGCGGCCGCGCTTCTGGTGTCGCACCGCAGCATTTCTGTCCACATGCTGCTCTTCGCCGCTTGCTGGCCGGCCCTCGATCTATGGATCGAGGCCACCCAATACGTCGCCCGCAACGCCTACGCCGACTACCGCATCGTCGCTATCGACGACGATGCCCGGGTTCTAGTCATCAACAACCAGTCGGCTTCGCGGCATGATCGGGAAGGCCGGGGTTGGGAGTACGCCGAGTTGTTGGAACGCACACTGTGCGGCGCCGGCGAACACCGCGTGCTCGTTCTTGGCGCTGCCGGCATGACCATCGGCCAGGGCGCGCCGTGCGAACTCGATCTCACCTTCGTTGACATCGATCCCGAGCAGGAGCAGATCGCCGCGCAGTTTCTCGGCGCCCCGGGAGATACAGCCGGAGAGTTCGCCGGCAGGGACGCCCGCTCCTACCTGCGCGACTCCGAATCCGGATGGCAGGCGATCGTCGTCGATGCCTTCACCAATCCCCGCTCCCTGCCGCGGCATTTGCTCACCGCCGAGTTCTACCGCCTTGCGCGTTCCCGGCTCGCAGACGGCGGCTCTCTCTACGTCAACCACACCACCTACCCGGGCGAAGAGCTCTTCATCACGAGAGCCGAGCGAACCTTGCGAAGCGTTTTCTCCGCGTGCACCGTTCGCGCCGCTCAGCTTCCCCCGTCAACCGACTGGCACGAGGAAGCATCCTTCGACCGCAATCTTCTCTTCCGCTGCACGAGGAGCCCCCTCGACGGCGACCGCGTGATCTACTCCGACAGCGTTTCCAGAGCCGACCTGGACCGCTCTCTTCGATTGCCAAAAAATCGAGGTCATCGAACAATGTTCATGAAAGGAGACAGCACCCATGAGTAGACGCTTGACCTATCAGAAGCGCATCGGACCGGACGGCCAACCCGTATCGGTCCCCGTCGTTCCCCCCGACGCCACGCCCGAAGAGATCGAGGCGATCGTGTCGGAAGAAGGCGCGGCCATCATGACCGACGAGCAGCAGGCCGCCTTCGACAAGTACGTCGGCGAGGGAGTCACTCGCGATGGCCGTGCACGTTGACGACATAAACGAGCGCGACGAAAACGGTGCCGGCTACTTGCACCACGCCGCCATCAATGATGACGGTCCTGTGGTTCGGTGGTTGCTTCAGAATGGAGCCGATCCGAATCAGCCCGATCATGATGGCCGCCGGCCCTTGCATGAGGCCGCCGAATCCAAATCCATCGTATCTGTTGCTCTGTTGCTTGAAAACGGAGCAAGCCCGCACGTTCACGAAAAGCACCTTGAACAAACACCCTTGCATCGAGCAGCCCTGTTCGGCTCATCCGAAGTATCTGAACGCTTGATCGAAGCCGGCGCGGACCCCAACGCACGTGATTCGAACGGCGATACCCCGCTTCACCTGGCCCTCAGCGACCTCACCAACGAGAAGTCGCAGCTACCCGTGATCAATCGTTTGCTTGAAGGCGGAGCCGACCCCGACTTGGCCGACAGACAGTTAGGTCGAACGCCGCTGAACCTTGCCGCCGTCTACGGCAAACTCGAAACTGCCGATCGCTTGCTCGAAGCAGGGGCACACACCCATTGTCCCGACAAGGACGGCTATAGCGCCTTGCACGTAGCTTCGCGGTGCTCGGCGGCACTGACAGAACGCTTGCTGAAGGCCGGCGCAAGCCCGCACACCCACTCCCATAGCGGCCGCACACCGCTCCACGAAGCAGCCTCATTCAGCTCGACAAGGAGCGTCGAGCGATTGCTCGAAGCAGGAGCCGACCCCAACAGCCGTGATAGGCACGGACAAACCCCCCTGCACTTGGCCGCTTCGGCCCAATCAACCGAGACGGTCGAGCGCCTGATCGAAGCCGGTGCGGACCCCAATGCGAAAAACGAGATCGGCTGGACCCCGCTGCATTCGGCGGCCGTTGCCAACGATATGCAGACCATCGACCACTTGCTCAAAGCCGGCGCCGACATGAGAGCCCACAAACCCGGAGATGTCGGAACACCTTTGGAGCTCGCCAAGACGTACAAATCGGCCGAAGCCGTAGGCCATCTCGCCCGCGCCGAAACCGTCCGTGACTCGGCCGAGCAATCGCCTTCCTACAACCGCTACCGCCGCACGGAAAACACACCCTCTAACGAACGCGGAGAGACCGTGCCGCAGAACGGCAAGGAACTCTCCCAACAGTCGAACACTCAACACCAAAACCACCACAAGGAGAACCCCATGCCGCAAGAACACTGGAGCAAAAGCAAAAGCGCACGGCAATTCACCGAACAGGTTGCCGAGCGCGTCGCCAAGCAGGTCGAGCAGGGCAAGGCCCCCTGGCAGAAAGGATGGGACAAGCCCAAAGGTGCAGACTTGCAGCCCTTCAATCCTGCAACCTTGAAGCGCTTCAAGGGACTCAACTCCGTCCAGCTTCGTTCCGTTGCCGAGGAGAAAGGCTACAACGATCCGCGCTGGATGAGCTTCCAGGCCGCCAACCAGATCGGAGCGAAAATCCGCAAGGGCGAGCGCGGCACCCGCGTCGAATACCTGCGCTTCCCGCCCAAGTCGGCGGACAAGGATGCGCCTGGCGTCGGCGCCGACGGCAAGTTGAAGGAACCGCCCAAAATCTCCCACCACACCTACACCGTGTTCAACGCCGAGCAGATCGAGAAGATGCCGCCGCTGGATCAGCAGTTACCCAAGGATCCCCAGCAGCACGAGATCTGCGAACGCGCCGAGCGCATGATCCAGGACTCCGGCGTGAAGTTGGAGAATCCGCCCAACGGGCAGAACTTCGCCAACTACGACAAGGATCGAGACACCATCGTGATCCCCGATATCGAGAAGTTCAAGTCGCCCGAAGCCTACTACGGCCAGGCCGTGAAGGAAATGACGAACCAGGCCGGCCACAAAGCTCAACAGGACCGCTCCGAACCGCAGAACGAAGCCCAGCAGCATACTGCAGCCGCTCGCCAGGACATGCGCAGCGAAATGGCCTGCCTGACCATTAACGAGAAACTGCATCTTCCCAAGGAGCCCACCGGCGAGCGCCACCAGAAGCAATGGGCGGAAACCATCCGGAAGAACCCCAACGAACTGCGCTACGCCGCCAGGGACGCCGACCAGATCGCCGACCAGGTGCTCCAGCACGACCGGCCGCAGCAACGCCAGCAGTCCGAGCCCAGCCGCGAGGCCTCTACTGCTCAGGTCACTCCCGAGCGGGTGCAGGAAACCCAACGCGCCCTGCAACAGCCGCAACGCGAAATGGCCGCCGCCATGAGTCGCTAGTTCTCATTCGAGGTTCCTCATGCCGTACAAGACGGGCCTTTCTCCCTGCAGCAGCAGTGTGGACGGCCTTCCCTAGCGCCGCCTCATGGACTGGAGCCGTTAGACCTGCCCGAAGGCTGATTCGATGACGAAATGGAAGAAGGGCAGTAGCGCCCGTCAGTTCGCGGAGAAGGCTGCGGAGAAGATGATCGAGCAGCTCAAGAAGGGTGTCGCTCCCTGGCAGAAGGAATGGGATAAGCCCGAGGGCTCGGAGCTTCCCCCATTCAACCCCGTCACCGGAACCCGCTACCGCGGCCTCAACTCATTCGTGCTGGCTTCGGAAGCCGGCGAGCGTGGATATGCAGATCCGCGATGGACCACCTATCGCGGCGCGAAGAAGGTCGGAGCGCAAGTCCGCAGGGGCGAGAAGGGAGTCGGAGTCGAGTACTGGAAGTTCCCCACCAAGGAGCAGGAGGACAGGGTACGCGCCGCGATCGCTGCCGGCCAGCAGCCCGAAGAACTCAAGATCATCCACCGCACTTACACGGTGTTCAACGCCGAGCAGATCGAAGGGATGCCTTCTCTCGAAAGCGAGCTCAAGAAGGTGAACCAGTGGGAAACCTGCGAACGCGCCGAAGCCTTGCTGCAGGCGTCGGGCGCGAACATCGAACACCGTGGCGGCAACCGAGCTTTCTACCGTCCCTCACAGGACTTGATCGTGCTGCCGAAGCAGGAGCAGTTCCACTCGCCCGAAGCCTACTACTCGACGGCGCTTCACGAGCTCGGCCACTGGACCGGACACAAGAGCCGGCTCGATCGCTCGGAACTGATGAAGGGCAGCTTCGGTTCTCCGGAGTACGCCAAGGAAGAACTGCGGGCGGAAATGACTTCCGTGACCGTCAATGGGATGCTGCGGCTGCCGCACGATCCGAACAGCCATGCATCCTATGTCGGTTCCTGGATCAAGACTCTTGAGGACAACCCCAACGAGCTGCGCTACGCAGCCCGCGACGCCGGCAAAATGTCGGATTACATCCTTCAGTTCGACCGTTACCAGGAGCGCCAGGCCGAAGAAAAGCCCCGCGAAGCGGGCCTTTCCTCATCGGTTTACCGGCAACAGCCTGATCTCAGCCAGCGACCGCAGCCGCAACCGGGGAAAGAGCCGGTTTCAGCACTGGATCGCTGATTTCAAGGTGCCCCGTTAAAAAACCTTAACGGGGCATCCTAACGGGGCATATTCCACTTTTCGCAACTTGCAGTTTCTCAAGCAGTTAAGCAATTCTGCTCACCCCGCCTGTGCCATGCGAGGCGGGGTTCGTGTGCGTGTAGCGACCCCCCCTTTTTGCCACTTCGTATGGCACGGCCTCTGCCCTACGGGCCGAGGTTCGGGGGGTCGCTACACGCTTGATCGATCCCTGCGGGAAGGCCGGAAGCGCTTTGCGCTGAAAATCCGCCGCTTGAAAAGCTTTCTCGCTCGCTGCGCTGAATCCCTGTTGACGCCCCGCTGAACGAAACTCCATCACGTTCGCTTTTCAGCGTTTTTCAGTTTTTCGACTCGATAGGATTCAGTACCCACCTCCTCGAATCCCACTGAATACGCCTGTTGTCACTCGGATTCAGTTCGTTTCTTGGCAGCTTACGCCGTTCAGCCCTTCTCTGCCTTTTCTCCCCGACCCGGATTCTCCAAGAAGCTCAGACCGCCGATACTCAGCTCGTGCAAATCGACGGCTTGTACGAAATGGGAATCTCCTGCTTCTGAGGCGACTAGATCGCCGCTCTCTCCGCGTCGAACCGGCCCGCTATGCTTTGCCGATTCGCCTTCGCTTGGCATCCTGTATGCATGAAGTTCGCGCTTCCCTGGATCGCCGGTTTCCTTCTCTCGCTCTCCCGCTGGCGCTGGGAGCCCTTCCCCGCTTCCGGTGCGAACCCGTTCCTCGATCTTATCGAGCTGAACGATCCCGCTCTCTTCCATCTCATCGTGGGCTGGTACTATCTCGCGCCCTGGGCCGCCGCCGGAGTCGGCGGAGCGCTGCTTCTCTCGATGTGGCAAATCTGGTTCGCCGGCCTCGGCAACGGCAGCGGCGGCCGTGGTTCGCTGCCGCGCTGGCCGTCATCCTCGAATGACAAGTCGATCTCTCTCGTCGTGGGGGAAACCCACCACCCCACCAGGCCGGTCGAGTCGGAACAACCCGACTGGCTGGTGCTCTCCGAAAAAGGACTCTTTACCGGCGTTGCCGTAGTCGGAGCCGTGGGGACCGGCAAGACCTCCGCCTGCATGCAACCCTTCGCCGAGCAGCTCTTCTCGTGGCAGTCCCATGACTCCCACAAGAAAGCGGCCGGCCTCGTGCTCGAAGTCAAAGGCGACTTCTGCTACGCCATCCGCGACGTGCTGGACAAGCACGGCCGCGGCGACGACTACCTTGAAATCGGCCTCAACAGTCACTGGCAGTGGAACCCCCTCGATGCGCACTGGATGGATTCCTACTCGCTGGCGTACACCATCGCCTCGCTGATGAACCAACTCTTCGGCCGCGGCAAGGAGCCCTTCTGGCAGCAGGCATCCACCAATCTCGTTCGCAACATCATCGAACTCTACCGCGTCACCACCGGCTGGGTGACTCTTCAAGATGTGTACAACTGCGCGATCGATCCCGAGCTGCTCGGCAACAAGATCGAAAAAGCCTACAGCGAAGCCGCTCCACCCCCTCCGCCCGAGGCTCGCATCTTCGTTCCGCAGTGGGCGTTCACCGCTCACGGCCGTAAGCTCAAGGATTGGGAATGGAAGGACGAGCCCGACAAGGAGAAGTCGGCTGTTGTTGACGCCGATCTTGTCGCCACTCTTACGAAGCTCAGCATCGACCATCGCACCGTCGAGCCGCCCGCTGCGAACACCGCCGGCAAGTCACCCCGTCTGGAGCGAATCGAGGCTGTGAAGCGCTGGTATCACCTCGACTGGATGAAGATCGATCTGAAGCTGCGAACCTCCATCGTCGAAGGAATCTCCGTTTTCCTGGGACTTTTCGATACCCCCGAAGTTGCCCGCATGTTCTGCCCGCCTGAACCCGAGCGCGAGCCGGAAACCATGTCACCTGCGAACGGAGCTGCGGCCGGGGCAACGCAGATCGCCACCTTGCGGCCTCTTCCCTCGCTCAGCTCGCTCATCGAGGAAGGCAAGGTGATCTGCCTCAACATGCCCGTTTCATCCAACGCCGCCCTCGCTCGCGCGATCGGCGTGATGCTCAAGCAAAGCTGGCTGGGCGCGCTGCTGCTGCGTCCGGCCGACATGCGCAAGCTGCCCACGAAGTACTTCCGGCCGGCCGTCTTCCTGTGCGACGAATACCAGTCGTTCGCCACCGTAGGCGAGGCCGATCCCAGCGGAGACGAGAAAGCCTTCGGCCTCAGCCGGCAGTCGCGCTGCATCCCGATCGTCGCCACGCAGTCGATTTCCTCGCTGCGCTCCGTCACCGGCAGCGGCGAAGCCTGGCGCACCCTGTTTCAGAACCTCAGAACGAAGGTCTTCCTCTCTCTCAGCGACGATTCCTCCGCCCGCATCGCTTCGGAAATGTGCGGCCAGGTCGAAGTGCTCAAGACCGCCTACTCCTTCAACGAGTCCACGCCGAAGGCCGGCATCTCGCTCTTCAGCGGGGCGCCCGGAGGCGGCAAGTCCTCGCTGGGAGTCTCCAAGTCCTTCCAGGACCGCATGGAACCGCTTTTCCGGCCAAAGGCATTTGCCGAGCTCGATACCGGCCAGGCCATCGTGCTGCCCTACGACGGTAAGAAGAACCTGTCCGCCCGCCGCTGCTACCTCAAGCCGTTCTACCTGCCACGTGATCTCAGCTACTGGCGCCAGCAAGAGAAAGGAATGATATGAGCTTGTCTTTGGAAGAAGTGCTGGCTGCCCTTCCCAAGAGGCTCCGAAAGGTCTTTGAGGATTCCTCCGTCACCGAGTTGATGATCAACTCTCCCGACTCGGTCTGGTTCGAGAAAGAAGGATGCCTCTATCCCGTCTACACCGACAAGACCCCCAAGGCCGAGGCGCTCACCGAGCGGATGCTCGATACCTTCGTCAAGCGCATCGCGCGCCCCCTGGGGCTCGACGCCGACAAGAAATCTCCCATCGTCGATGCCCGCTTGCCTGACGGCTCGCGCGTCGCCATCGCCTGCCCGCCCATCACCGAGGGCCTGGCTCTCTCGATCCGCCGCTTCGGCAGCCGATCCTGGACCGCTGCCAAGCTCGTCGAGACAGGCGCGGTTCCGGCCGAGGTTCTCTCGCTCATCGTCCGGGCTCTCAGCCAGCGCGAGAACGTCATCATTTCCGGAGGGACAGGAACCGGCAAGACCACGATGCTCAGCGCATTCGCCTCGCTCATCAACGAGGAAGAACGGATCGTATGCATCGAGGACACCCGCGAGCTTCACATCCCCGCTCCCAACTGCCTGCGGCTGGAAGCCAAGAGCATCCGGGAGGAAAAGGAAGGCGTACCCGTCACGATCCGCGATCTGGTGCGCCATGCGCTTCGCCACCGTCCGGACCGGCTCATCGTAGGCGAGGTTCGCGGCGAGGAAGCCCAAGACCTCATCGAGGCGCTCAACACCGGCCACGGCGGTTCTATCTCTACCGTCCACGCCAACTCCGCACGGGCGGCGCTCACGCGCCTGGCAACCTGCGCCCTGCAATCCAAATCCGCTCCGCCGTGGGACGTGATCTGCGAACACGTCGCACTGGCGGTGCAGTACGTCATCCACCTGCATCGCTTCCTCGACGGTCGCCGTGGGGTGCATCAGGTTCTCAAAGTCAACAGCTACGACCGCAACCTGCAGGACTACAACTGCTCGATCATTTGGGAAGCTCCCCCGATCAACAGCAACGGCAACGGCCACCCCGGCGCCGAACACATCATCACCCGCGCCCTCGATCCCGCTCTCTCCATCCGTTACTGCATCGAATGCTCCGCAGAGCTGCCAAGCTCCGGTAAGGGCAGCCAGTCCGATCTCTGTATCGGTTGCCGCCGCAAGAAACAAAATCGCGCCGCCTACCTTCGCCGCAAAGCCGAATCGGAGAACTCAACTCCTTCCGACGACTGACCCCACAACCGCTTCCTCGAGAACGCTTAAAGCCGCCTTCTCGAGTCCACGAATCCTATCCAGTGCGGAGAGGCCGCTCGCGGCAACGCTCTCCGGTTTCGTCGCGTTGAACGCGCCGAGAACTTTCTGGCGTCAGTACCTGCCGCCTTTTCCCACACGATGGGTGAGAGAGGGCGCCCAGCTTTGCTGCCTGCCGCCTGCCCCTCGATACGGAGCCCGCGGCCGGTGCGGTCCGGAGTCGCCGGCATGCTGCCGGCCAGGTCGATTACTCTGGCTTCGTTTTCTCGCCCGGTGAAGTGACGACGTCGAGCTGCTCCCACCCTTGTCGCCAGGTCGGTTCACTCTATCCTCGGGTTCGAGGCCGCGAGCGGTCGACGGCAAAAACGCTTGTCAAGATCCTCGCAGCAGTTTTTGCGAAGGATAGGGTGCGCCAGGTTGACGCGCCGGCAAACGGGGGAACCGATCGAGGCGATCGTCTTCCCTCAGTGGAGATCGACGAGGCCGCACTTGAAGCCGGGAGGATCAGGAATCAGGGTCTTAGAGAGCTGTGGTAGCGGCGGCAGCCGGTCGAGCGCCCAGGCGAGCCTCTCAGGAGGAAGGCACATTCCCGGCCAGGTCGAGGCGCCCGGATTCGCTCGCTGGTAGCTCTTTTGATCGAAGTAGCGTCCGAACACCATCAATTCGAACCACTCGTAGCGATGCGGAGCGTACTGTTCGAGCTCGTCATGAGTCATGTGCTTCCAATACTCGATGCGGTCCTTACGCCATTCCAGCGTCAGCGCATCGTCGATGAAATAGAACTGGGTAAAGTCCGCCAGAGTTTCCGCTGCCCGGCTGCGAGTCTCCATTTCGTAACCGTCCCGTTCCCGCAACGGCTGGCCGGATTCCTGCAGCAAGGCGCGGTCCGCATCGTAGGCTACAAGCCAGCTTTCGTGCAGCACTAAGCCATTTACCTCTTGGTTCTCGTACCAGCAGGCTTGACGAACTCTTCTCTCGTATAGATGCATCAGCTCGTGTAAAAAGGTTTGCTTCTCACCATACGGATGTCCGCTGTTGCGGCCATTCGACCAGACAATCATTCTGCTGGCCGAGCCGGCAGCCCCCGGAACCAAAGGAATCTCACCTGAACGTGTGACATACAGCGCGCCAGCGACAAGAGGCATGTAACGAAGCATCGTGTCCGATATCCCATCGGGCCACTTCGCCCCTAATGCGGTGCGGGCTCCGGATTCCACCTCGACTTCGCGTGGCTCCAGGGGCTCGCACTCGAAATCGTTGACGGGACAATCCTTCGCTTCTAGTTGCAACCTTGCCGGTGAGGGAAGATCGGGAATGCTGAACCATCCAGCCGAATCGGTATGCACCGGAATCGGACAATCCGGCTGGCAATCGATCACCTTGACCCGTACGCCTTGCAAGGGAATGATCGGGAACTCCCCCGGTCCTAGTTTGTACCAGTTCTCATCAAGAAGTTCTTCGTCGATACGTCCCACCTGACCCGAAAACTCTTGCGCCAAAAGAGACGCTGCAGCGAGCTGCATCAACGGCAGAATCAAAGCGAGTCTTGTCATATCTATTTGACGTATCGGCGCTTGCGGGCGTTGCCCTTTCAGCTCTTCTACACCCTTCGAAACTAGCACAATCGGCTTGTCAGAAATCCAGTTCGGTGGGACGATTTCCTCATGACCTGCTTGCGGAGTATCTCTCGATTCGTAGTTGTGTTCATGGCCCTGGTGGGCATCACAGCCGCTGCCGTTCCGGCCGGCTGGATCGCCCTTCGCTATGAAGCCCCCAGCGGAGAAGATCAGAAGGGACATTGGATCATCGTCAAGGCTCCCGAGGACGGCCTGGCCGCCTGGTGGAGCGACGCCGAACTCGCCAAGATCGCGGCGAACGACCCGGACTATGTGAAACGGCTGGAAACCGACTGGACCCCATCGGACCATCCCGTAGCCGAAGAGGATGAAGCCGAGCGCCTGGCCGTGGAACTGGCCGAGTATTGGGGCGGCGACCTGCCGCAGGCCAACTTCTGGGCGCATGGCGCGTTGACCCGACGCGGCGATACGCTGAGCGCTTTTCGCTGGGAGCAGGACGGACCGGCGCAACGGACCGACCTGGAAGACGCCGGCGAGCGCCCGAAGACGGCCGTAGCTCCGATCGATCCCGACCCGGTCGATCAGCGTTACGACAACAGCACGGACCTCGTAAGCTACGGCGACCGCTGGGGCAGTCACTTGACCGGCGGCACGCTCGATCATGTCTACACGTCCGAGCAGAACAAGGCGCAGCGGCGTCATCACCCCAACTCGCCACCCGCAGGCGAAGTTACACAGAAGACCAAAGAAACGGTCAAAGCCTGCCGCGAAGCAAGCCTCGAAGCCGAGCTGGGGGTGTTCGAGAACTATGTCCGTGGCTGGGGCGGACTCAGCGCCAAGAGCCTGACCTACGGACTGCCAGCAAACTGTGTTTCGGACCCCGGACCGCTCGCCCTGGCACCGCCACCTCCGCCTCCGTCGCCGCCGCCTCCACCGCCTCCGCCTCCTCCACCGGCGCAGCCGAAACCCAACCCACCCAAACCGCCAAGTCCTACTCTCTACAGTGCCTGCGATGGCAGCAAGCATGCCACGCAGGCTGCGGCCAACGCCGTGGACTGCTCTCCACCGCCTCCACCGCCGTCCGACCCCGATCCGGAGCCGGAGCCTGAGCCGGTAACACCGCGTCCTTCCAAACCGAGACCTCCCAAGCCTACTCGCTACACTGCCTGCGACGGCAGCAAGCACTCCACACAGGCCGCGGCAAATGCCGTTGACTGCTCTCCACCACCGCCACCGCCGCCGCCTCCGCCACCTCCACCGCCGCCTCCTCCGCCTCCACCACCTCCACCGCCGCCTGAAGAGGACTACGAAGCTTGCGACGGTACGATGCACAGCACCCAGGCCGCAGCCGACGCCGTAGATTGCTCTCCACCGCCTCCTCCTCCGGAGCCACCTGAACCGCTACCTCCACCAGACGATCCGACCTACACCGCTTGCGACGGAACACTCCATTACAGCCAGGAGGATGCCGATGCCATCCCCTGCTACGGCGAGGAAACCAACGAGCTATGCGAGGAGGACCCCTTCGCGCCAGGATGCGACCAGTTCTAGTCGGGAAACGGTCAACAGCTATGACACTTCGTTTGAAACGCTTCGCTGTTCTGAGCTTTGCCCTACTCTCGCTGGCGGCTTCTTCGGAAGCCGCCAAGCGCATTCACCTCGACGACCTTCTGCAGGACGTTGCCATTCAGGCCAGGGTGCGGCACACCACCGTGATCGTTCTCCCTCCAGCGGAGATCATCCTCGACTACGTTGCCGGCGACACCACCACGTGGGCCGTCACCGGTTCCGCCAACGTCGCCTACCTCAAGCCCGGCGAGAAGGACGCCATCACCAACATCGTTCTGGTATGCAAATCCGGCAACATCTACAGCTTCAAGGTCACCGAGGATGAGAACTCCGATCCCGACCTCGTCGTTTACATCGACTACCCCGGAGCGATGCCCGACGAGTCAACCCCCGGCAGCACCAAGCCGGTGCTCCACGAACCCAAATACGTCAGCCGCATGGACATTGCCGTCTACCAGGAAGCCGCCAAGCAAGCCGAAGAGAACGCCCGCACGGCATGGAAGCAAGCCGAGCAACGCATGCAGGCTGCCATCGACCAATTCCGCTCCACCTACCCCACCCTGATCCGCTTCGAGTACCGCCTCGACAAGAAAGCCGTCAATTCACCGTTCCGGATCGCCGGCATGTGGCATGACGGCCGCTTCACCTACGTCAGAAGCCATGCCACCGAAGCGCCGGCGTTATATGAAGTCCGGGACGGCGATCCTTCCCTCGTCGCCTACGACCTCACTCCTGACGGTCTGTTTATCGTCAACCGCGTCGTCGAAGACGGGTTCTTCCAGATCGGCAAGCAGCGTGCGAAGTGGTGGCGCGAAGAACCCCACGCACAACCCGATCCTCAACTCGTCCAAGGCCGCATCAGTCTTGCCACACCCAAGGTGAAGGATGAAACTCAAGCTCCCCAACCTACTGCCGAATTGGATCAGTAACCGCGTCGCTGATCCCGAGGGAACCGCTCCCAAGGGACTCGTGTTCAAAAGCGGAGTGATCCTGCTCACTCTCATGATGGCGTCGGTCATCTTCCTCGCTCCCAGCGAAGAGAACGGCGCCACTGAAGCTTCCGTCGCGCCGGCGCTTCCGCCCCCTGCAGGACCTGCAGCCGTCACCAAGGGCGACCAGGACATTCAATCCGCCGCCGACCGCCGCTCCGCCGAGGAATCCCGCATCGCACGCCGCAAACAGGAAGCCGCCGATCGCGCCCGGCAATTCGAAGAGCGGTTCCTTCGCGAACAGGCCGAGCTCGAAGCCGAAGCAGCCGCCAACCGCGAAGCGATCGCCGCTTCCCGTCAGGAAAACCTCACTGCCGAGGAAGAACTGCATCAGAACCTGCGCCTCGAAAAAATCCAGCGCGAAGACCTCAGCTTGCGCTCCGCTCCCGTCGCCCTCAGCTTCCGGACCCCCGAATCCCAAGCAAGACCTCTCATAGTCGAATCCACCCCTGCACCCACTCCCGCCGCTGCGCCGCAACAACCCCCGCAGTCTGCCGCGCCGCCTGCCGCACAGCCCCCGGCTACGCCGGCCGAGCGTGCGCTCGAAGAAAGCAATCTCGTCGCCGCCACCCGCCGCCCCTCAAGCGCACGCGGTTGGGAGCGCATCGAGGGCGGTCAGTGGATCGAGGCCGTCCTCGTCACTCAAATACGAGGCGACGCTCCCGGACCCGCGATCGCACGCGCCTCAACTCCATTCTGGTCACGCGACCGTCAACGCATCCTCATTCCACGCGGCGCCCGCTTCGTCGGCCGCGTGCAGGCCGTTCAAGGGTTGAACCAATCACGGCTCACCGTGACCTTCGACCGCCTGATCTTCGACAACTACAACATCCGGATGCCCTTCGCCGGACTTTCCCAGGCCGGCGAAGCCGGTCTGCAGGACCAGGTGAAACGCCACTACCTCGCAACCTTCGGCGCGGCCGGCGCCGTCGGCGTGATTTCCGGCCTGACTCTTCGCAACACACAGAGCTACGGCTTCAACGTCCCTGCCGGACAGGCCGCCCGCATGGAAGCCGGCCGTTCGCTCGGCGAGTCCACCAGCGCCATCATGAACCGCTACCTGAACCGCATGCCCACCATCATCATTCGCGCCGGACACCGCATCCGCATCTACTTCGTTTCCGATCTTCTCGTACCCAGGAGGCCCGCATGACCCACCCGACACCATCTGAGAGAATCAACCCCGTTTCCCCGGATTCGTCGCGATCCGCTCCGGATCCCGGAAAAATCACGCGCTCAGACGCCCGTAGAGGCGTTTTCTCCGATCTGGTGGACCCCCAGCACCCCCCACGGCGCAAGCGCCGCAGCCTGAGCTTGCTCGTCGTGATGGCGCTTCTACTCATCGGAGTCGGCCGGGCCGCCTGGCCCGTCATCGACGTATCGGCCGTTGCCCAGCTCATCGAAACCGTGCGGCTGGCCACCGATTCGCTGGATCAGGTTACCTCCGCAAAGCAAGCCCTGCTGGGGGAGGTTGCCGTCTTGACCGGAACATGGAGCGACCTGACCGGCTCAGCCTACGAGCTTGGAGAAAACGCCAGCTCGCTCACGACCGAGTTCAGCCTCACTCAGATCGAAACGGCACTCAACACCCGTAAGACCAATGAGCAGAACGCCTGGCCCACCGCGACCGACATACAGAATGCCTACGCGGGAGAAGATGCCACGGTGATCCAACAGGTTCTCGACGCACACCAAGCAGCCACAACGATCCGCCAGGCCGAGCGTAACGTCTGGTACGACTCGCAGATCGTCATCGCCGAAGCCGGCGAGTTTCTCAACGCCATCGAATCCACCGCTTCCACGCAGAACAGCGAAACCACCCAGGGTCTCGGCGCTCAGCTCGACCGCCAGATCGCGGTTGCCTCTTCCACCCGCGATATTGCCGCACGCCAGCTCGAAGTGTCACTCAAAACTCAGCAGCGCGCCGCCATCCTTGACAGCCAGCGCTCCATCGCTCAGGCGAATCAACGACGCCGCGCCCTGCAGCTCCGGACTGAAATGCAAGACGCCATCGCGGATCATCAGGCAGACTTCAATGCCGCCGCCTTTGATCAGAATCTCTATACCCCTGTCCTTCCGACCTACTGATACACCCTTTTCTCGCTTGCCCCTAGTCCATGCCCGTCCCCACCCCGCCTCCGGATCAGAGCAACCCCAAATTCGTTCTCGACGCTCTGACTCAGGGGCTGATGGATGTTGCCGACGGTCCGATCCTTTCGGCCGGCAATGCTCTCTGGATGGGTCTGGCTCTCATCATCGTCGCCTGGACCGGGATGCGCACCGCTTTCTCCGGCGACGGCTGGAACGCATGGGAGATCGTCAAGCTCATCATCATGCTTTCCATTCCCCGTGGCATGCTCCAGTTCTATGCCGTTGATTTCCCCGGAATCGGACTCTCCTTCCCCGAGATCATCGTTCAACAGGGATCGTGGCTGAACGGCATCATCGTTGACGACACGGGCAGCGCCGTATGGGAGTGGCTCCGCGACTACATCAGCAACACCTGGCTCACCTTCAGCGAGCAGGAAATCGGTTTCGGATCATTGTTCAGCGTTCATGCCGTTGCCGGCAAACTCCTCGTTCTCGCCGTTCTCGCCTTCTCTTCCCTGCTGACCCTGATTGTGGTTCTCGTCGGCTATTCCTTCATCCTCTTCGCTCAGATCGCCATTGCGATCCTCACGCTGTTCGGCCCGCTGTTCATCCCCTGGATGATCTTCGGTCCGCTGAGCTTCCTGTTCTGGAGCTGGTTTCGCATGATGATCACCTACTCGCTCTACGCGGCCGTTTCCGCCGCCATCTTCCGGATCATGATGCAGCTCATCATGACGGTCGGCGACCGCTACCAAGCCAACTTCAACCCCGAACAAGTCATTGCCGCCTTGAGCAATCCTGCCACCGCAGCAACGGGACTATTCGATTCCGTCATATGGTTCATCAGCTATGTCCTGGCTCTGCTCACCACCCTGCTCGCCACTTTCAAAATCCCCGAGCTCGCAGGCGGTCTTGTCAGTGGAGCCGCCGCAGGCGGAGGAATTGCCGGAACCGCGATCGCAGCCGGAGCAGCCGTCAAAGGCGGCGCCGCTGCCAGCAAAGTCGTCGGTAAAGCTACAGGAGGATAACCCTTCATGAACGAAAAAAACGTCCGCGAGTATGCCGAGGCATGGGCCGCACACGCATCCGCCGCCCGCACCTTGCGCTGGATCGTCGGAGCCTTGATCGTTGTCTTGCTCGTTACCTCGATCGGTTGGCTTCGTAGCGCTGCGCACGAGCCCCAACCGCTATTCGTTCGCGTCGATGACGTCGGCCGCGCCGAGGTCGTTGACTACGAAGCCCTGCAATTCGACAAAGACCCGGTTTCCCCCGTCACCAAGTTCTTCCTCGCCCGTTTCGTTCGCGACCACTACGAACGTCGGCGCGGCGGCGTGCGGGAAGCCTGGACACGCAGCCTCTACTTTCTCACCCAAGAGCTGGCGCAATCAGCCAGCGCCACCGACGCGGAGAACATCGCCGCCGTCATTTCCGGCCAGGCTTCCGAAATCGTCATGGAAAACTTGACGCTGCGCATCACGCCTTCTGAGGAGCCGCCCTTCACCGCGATCGCCACCTACACCCTGATCTACCAACGCCGGGGAACGGAATTAGGACGAGAGCTCTGGAGCACCGAGATTCGCTTCCACTTCCTCGACGGCGTGCCTTCGGAATACGTGCTGGTGAATCCCATCGGCCTGAGCGTTTCCTACCTCCGAGCCGATCGCGCGGTCAGCGAATCATGAGCGAAGAGCCCCGCTTGCACAAGGCCTTGCGCTTCGCCGTCGAGCTGACTCTCATCCTGGCGACCGCCGCAGCCTTCGGTCTCTTCATCTTCCTTGCGGGAAGCTCCCGGCCCTTGTGGGTTCAGTGATGACCGACGCACTTGCCATTGTGATTCTGATCGAAGTCGCTTTGACGAGCGCTGTTCTCGCCTACTGCGGTTTCGACTCCTGACGCGCCATGAGCCTCAAACCCTCACTGCTCGACCTTCCCTACATCGAGTACTTGCTGATTCCCCTGATCTTCGTGTTGATCGTTGGACTGCTCACGCTGCTCGATCCACAGTCTCTCCCCCCTGAAATCTACCCCTGCATCGAGGTTGCGCCATGAATCGATTCGAGTACGTCCGGCTGCGGGATTACGGCAATGTCGTAGTACGGCTTCAGGACTACAACCGCGTTGTGCCAGGCGGCGCCGAGAGAATCCGCACTCTGGTGGAGCAACAGGCCGCGCACCGCCGCCGTATCGCTTCTCGGGAGCCTTGTTTCGGATTCTCGATGGAAGCCGGTCTCTTCGCCGGAGCCTTGATGATGACGGCCGCAGCGCTGATTCGCGCCTGCTGAAAGCTAGATTCCATGAACGAACAGATCGACAATGCCGCCATCAACACCCGGGTGTTCAGAGCCTTCTACAGAACCCTGCAGTCCGAAGGCTTCAATGACGGCGAAGCTTGTGAACTCGCCCAGCGCGGCGCCGATCTCCTCACCGCTTCCCATGACCCATCGGACCGCGATTCGGAGAAGCCCGCCAATGCCGCTCCTGGCGGCAAAGCTGCTGAGGACACCTCTTCCGATAGCCCGTACACGTATTTTTTCTCCAGACTCATCTTCACCCGCCGCCTGGCGTTCACCGTGCTCTGTGTACTGCTAGCGCTGAGCGCATTCATTTTCTTCAGCGCCGTCCTCGACTTGGTAAGGGCGCCCCGGACCCAACGAAGCGTAGGTCGCTCATCCGACCCCCGCAAGCAGAAAGTCCTTCGTCTGCTGTCGCTCATTTCCATCCTGCTGTTGATCTACGGCCTGATGATGTTCGTCATTCCGAGCTGATGAGAAGCCCTCGATAGCGTCATGACCAAGATCGAATGGACTGACACGACCTGGAACCCCGTCACCGGCTGCACCGAGATCTCCCGCGGTTGCGATTACTGCTACGCCAAGCTCTTGTCCGAGCGCTTCCGAGACACGCCCGGCCATCCCTTCGAAAACGGCTTTGACCTCACCTTGCGCCCCGAGCGGCTGCAACAGCCGCTCTCGTGGAAAAAGCCCCGCATGATCTTCGTCAATTCCATGAGCGACCTGTTTCACAAGGAGATCCCCGTCGAGTTCATCGATCGCGTCTTCGACACCATGGAAGCGGCCGACCGGCACATATTCCAGGTGCTCACCAAGCGCAGTTCGCTCATGAAGCGCTACCTCGAGCGCAGATACCCCCGGTCGCGAGCTCCCCGGCATATCTGGTGCGGCGTCTCGGTCGAAGACCTCGCGGCCACCACGCGAATCCGTCACCTTCGGGAAGCGCCGGCGACAGTGCGGTTTCTGTCCATCGAGCCGCTTCTCGGTCCCGTGGGAGAGATCGACCTCAAAGGAATAGCGTGGGTCATCATCGGAGGCGAGAGCGGCCCCAAGGCCCGGCCGATGGATCGGCGCTGGGTGATCGACATCCGCGATCTATGCCAACGCGAGAACGTCGCCTTCTTCTTCAAGCAGTGGGGCGGGCGGACGCCGAAAGCGGGCGGACGCACTCTTGATGGCGTCGAGCACAACGCGATGCCCTTGGCGGCCTTCAAGCACTGATGCTCATCAACCGTAGACCTGATCCTTAGGAGCGAACACCAGATAAATGAAACCCAAAATCGTTCTCGAAGCTCTGTTGGAGTGGTTAGCAGCCTTCCTCATTGGAGTATTAATCGGGTTCATCATCACTCATTCGGCGAAACGCAATGCTCAACTCCCCCATTGCCCGTCGTGCTGCCCTGAGCCTGCTCTACACTGTCCCTCGGAGGCAGCCCATGGAACCCGACGACACAATCCTCTTTGACACTCTCAGGGAAGCGGGAGCTTCACCACAACTTGCTCACAGAGCCGTACAGGAGGTCTTCAAAATTGCTGGTCACAACATCACCACCACAGTCGAATCTCGTATCGCGGAGAGCAACTCCAAAATCGAGAGCCTACGCCGCGAAATGCAGCATTTTGCAACGAAAGATTACGTGCAAAATACCAAAATCTGGTGGTTGGTCACAGCGGGGGCCGTGGGTGGCCTTGTGGGCACCCAACTTCCGACCTAGCTAATTTAGGAGCCGCGACATGACGGGCTCGAAATGCGACGACCTTCACTCTATGACGCTTACTTGCATCCGCAACAGCAAACCGAACCGGAAGCCCACTCGCGCCCCTATCGATCGAAACGCTTCCCAGGTGACACGACGATACCACTGGCCGGCCAGGGCAACTACGACCTTGGCCGCACCCTTTACCTCCACGGGCAGGACGGCGCTGTCGATGACCGCGCTGCGCTTGTCCTCCTGTGGGGTGTTCTACGCCTTTCCGCCTGCAGGGGGTGAGCGGAAAGCTCCAAACACTTTAACCAGGAGGATTTAACCATCATGTCCAGCACCATCACCAAGCCCGTTGCGGAGGTTCGAGTCGGTAGGGTCAAGGCCGCCATCTGGCCCAACCAGACCGAATCCGGCGCCGTTCGCCACAACGTCACCTTCGCGCGCATCTACAAGGACGCCAACGGCGAGTGGAAATCCACTTCCAGCTTCGGCCGCGACGACCTGCTCGTTGTGGCGAAGGTCGCCGACCTGGCGCACACCAAGATCTTCGAGGTCGCCAACGGCCACGGCGCCGACCCGGACGGCGAACCGCAGTCCTGATCCCCAGCCGTTCCCAGGCGGGGCGAAAGCCCCGCCTTTTTTTCATGTTCTTGCTTCCAATGCCCGGAGAAACATCGTCTCATGCCGCCTCGAAAACCACCCTACAGTGCCAAGGCCGTCTCGAATTTCTTCCTGGCCAAAAGCCGGAAAATCACACAGATGAAGCTCCACAAGCTCCTCTACTTCGCCCACGGCTGGCACCTCGGACTCACCAGTCTGCCCCTGTTGGACGAGATGGTTGAGGCTTGGGATCACAGCCCCATCGTGCCCTCCGTCTTCCACGAATTCAAACTCTTCGGCAGCCGCCCCATCACCTGTTTCGCCCGGGAGTTCAACCCTGATGAATTTACACGCGAAATCGTTCCTCCCGTCGATGCCAGCGACACGTTCGTCCATGATCTGCTGGAACGTATCTGGAAAGTCTACAATGGTTTCTCCGACGACCAGTTGTTCCATATGACTCGCGCCGCGGGCTCTCCCTGGTCGAAAACTCACAACGAGCATCCCGGTATCAAGGGCGTCGATATCCCCAACCAGTTGTTCGCCGAGCACTTCGCCGAAAAGGTCCGGGAAAATGCCCGATCAGCCTGATACAGAAGACGTTCGAGACAAGGCTACCGAGAATACGCGCCAACAAGCCGGCGAACCGCAAGTCGACGTCGGTTCTCTTGATCAGGCAGAGCACGATGAGCGGCTGAAACAGCTTCAGCAGGATCGTCTAGAACGAAAAAAATACGCGGAGAAAATCTTTCTTCTGATCGTCATTTGGCTTGGGGTGATCATCTCACTGCTATTCCTGCAAGGTTTCTGCAACCTGTTACGGACTAGCCCGGATTGCCAACCATGCTTCTTTCTGTCCGATGCGGTGTTGATCGCCACCGTCACCACTACGACCGCCAGCGTCGTAGCCCTGTTCGTGTTGGTCGCCAAGTACTTGTATCCGAAACGTCCTTGAACCTGAAATCCCTCGCCCTTCACCATGTGCTGCAAGGCTGCGAGGAAGCCCTGCCAGAACGCCGATCGGCAGTCCTGAAAGCTGCCTTTTCGTCCCCTGACAGGAACCCGAACCTGTTGAACACCCGCCGTGCGCGCACAGCCGCGCAGGGAGCCGCGATCCCGACTTCATGCATACCCATGGGCCTTTTTTCGCTGTAACGCGCAGGACGGCCCGCAGAGCACGGATTGACGCCTATTACAGACGTACTCACCGACCGTTTTGACCGATTCCGCCGCGAATCCACGGTTTCACCCCCCGTCGAGGGTTCTCCGCTTTCCGCCAGGTCCGGGTGAGCGAAAAGCTCCCAACCCTTACGAACAGGAGGAAAACTCAACATGGCTAACAGCACAACCACCACCGATCCGCAGCGAACCGGACTGTTCGCTGCCTTGCGCAGTGCGAATGCTGACGAGTTGCTGGCTTATAATGCCGTCGAAGAGGTTCGCAACATGGCCGCTCAGAACATCGACGAGAAGTTCGAAGTCCAAAACGCGAAGTTCGACGCTGTGAACGCCAGCATCAATTCGCTCCGCTGGATGACTGGCGGCCTTTTGATCCCCATTTCATTGGGCATCATTGGTCTTTTGTTGAAGAGCTGACCTCTTCACTCCCGGCCGTCGCCGCTAGGCCCCAGCGGCGGCGGCCTTTCTTTCTCCCTCACCACTGGCGATCACCAATCTCTCTGCCCTTGAATTGCAAGCTCAGAGAGATTGCGCCTGGCGCTCCTTCTCTCGACACCTTCCCCACACGGTGTTGCTGAGAGAAGCTCCCCCGCTCGGCTGACCGTCCCCTGGTCGGGTTCTCCGCTTTCCGCCTGGCAGTCGTGAGCGGAAAGCTCCAAACCCTTACATCCAGGAGGACCACTTCACCATGGCAGATCAAGACCCCGATGAATCCTTGGAAGAGAAACGCAACAGCTACGAGCGCAAGCTTTACGCCAAGCGCGAGAGGCTGCTCGCACGCGCCGACAAGGCCGAGCGGGAAGGCGACGCCCGCATCAAGAGAGCCAACGACGACGCTTCGGTGATCCCGCTGGGACAGCCGATCCTCGTAGGCCACCACTCGGAAAAGCGCGACCGCAACTTTCGCAAGCGGATCAACACCAACTTCACCAAAGGCCACGATCTGAAGCAGAAGGCTTCGAGGCTCCGCCAGCGGGCGGCCGGCGTCGGAACGGCCGGGATCTCTTCGGACGATCCCGATGCGGTCGTCAAGCTCAGCGAGAAGCTGGAGGAACTCGAAAAGAAGCAGCGGCTCTACAAGGCGATCAACAAGGCCTTGCGCAAGGCCGACCGCACCGGCAGCGACGAGGAGCTGAAGGAGCTGGGGCTCAGCGACAAGACCATCGCCGAGCTGAAGACTCCCGACTTCGCCGGCTATCGCGGCATCCCCTCTTACGTTCTCTCGAACAACAGCTCGAACATGCGCCGGATCCGCCAGCGGATCGAGGCGCTGCGGGAGGCCGTGGACGACCGGACGAGCGAAGAGGTCCACGGTGAAATTCGCATCGTGGACAACGTGGAAGAGAACCGCGTGCAGGTTTTCTTCCCCGGCGTTCCTTCACAGGAGGTTCGCTCGAAGCTCAAGCAGAACGGTTTCCGATGGTCGCCCACGGCGGGAGCGTGGCAGAGGCATCGGAGCGAAGCCGCGCTGTGGTGGGCGCGGCGATGCTGCGGAGTGGAGTAACCCCATGTCCGCAACCTGGCCCTTGGGGATCAACCCGATGCCCAAGGGCCTTTTTTTATGCGCTTGAGCTTCCGCGCTTGAGCGCCATTCCGATCCAGAGAGACTGACGTCGATGTCCAGCGGCCGCAGCTTCACTGGATCAATATTCGAATCCAGCGAGTTTCGGTCCGGACGCGATTGCTCTGTCCGCGAAAACAGTGTCAGATTTCATCACGCTTGCGGCCGACGTCGCCACTTCTCATTCCCGTAATCTGAAGTCAGAGCACTTGGAGCCCTCTCATGAGCCAACTCTACGATCCCGACAAGGAACGCCCCGCATGGTCATCGGCCAAGCCCATCCCCTGCGCCGATTGCGGCACCCTTCTCGAAGACGACTGGTGGAAGAGCGGACCGCAGGCTAGCGTCTGCCGTCGATGCCAGAACAAGCGCTACGAAGCCAAGACCCGGGGAACCCCCGAAGGCGAGCGCCGCCGCAAGCGCAAGACGCTGCTCGCCAAGCTCAAGCGCCTCGAAGACCGCATGGAGCGCGATCAGCGCACCCATGCGCAGGTCTGTGAAGAGCTGAAGTCCCTCAGCAACTCCTGACCTCAACAACCAACTTCGGCGTGCGGCGCCGGAGCGGGCCCCGATCGATGGGCTCGTCCGGCTTTCCCTAGCTGCTCTTTACTTGAGCCTTGTCCTTCCTCGCGGCGGGTTCTCCGCTTTCCGCCAGTCACAGGTGAGCGGAAAGCTCCCCACCCGCCTTACAGGAGGTTTCATCGATGACGCAGAAAACCCACTCGATCATCGCCTACACCGCCGATGCCGACATCTACTGCCCCGGCTGCGCCCGCGAGTACTTCAAGCTCATCCACGGATGGAAGTTCGCCCTGGCGCTGCTTAGCGCTCCGCACGACCAGCACGGCATTCCGGAAACCATCAAGGACCAGGCCGGCAACGAAGCCGGCGTGGTTTTCGCGATCAGCGAGCCCGCCGACTACCCCGAAGCCTGTTGCGCCTGTTTCGAGCTCATCCGCGATTGATCCTTACTCGCTCTCCGCTCGTTTTCGTTCCGTCTTTCAGCACTGTGTTCGTACTGTCCCCCTGCCCGGGTTCTCCCGCTTTCCGCCGTCCCAGGGTGAGCGAAAAGCTTTGAACCCTTTCGAGGCAGGAGGACAATCAATCATGGCAAGCGCGAGAAAGACCGTCAGCTTCCGTTGCGACCGCGCGTTCTTCGATCGCATGGTCGAGGCCAGCAACAACCACCGGCTCAGCCTTTCCGAATGGATGCGGCGATCATTGGAGGAAACCGTCGAGCTGCAGCTCCCCCGCAGCGTCTCCAGCGGCTGGAAACAGGCCATCCTCGAGGAAGGCAAGATCGGAGCCTTCTTTGCCGGCAACACCGGCAATCTCCCGGAGAACCTGATCGGGAAGGCCATCGAGGCTGTCACCGATCAAGGCATCACCTGGACCGGCGTCATCGACGAGGTGCGTTTTCGGACCCACCGCATCGTGATCGTCAAGGTCCGGCCGCGCGTCGCGCGCAGCCAGGTCGTCCGGGAAGAGCAGCCCACGGCCGTCGACAGCGGCGCCGTCTGAGCCACGTCGCCGCGCTCATCCGTCCCGCCGCGCCTTGCGGCGGGGCTTTCCCTTGAAAAACCCTCTCTCCGGAGCCGCTGACGCGGCGATCCGCTTCGAAGTGGACCCCCAGCACCCCCGGATTCGAGCCGGATCCGGATGGCGCTGCATCCTGCCGAGCCCATTATCTTGCGTTCGATGAGAACGCGCCACCCCAACATCTTGTGTCTCCGAAGTTCCGCGGACGGCAACATCTTGGTGCCCGCCCCTGGCTTCGCCCCGGCTGCGATCGCACACAGCGCTGGCTCAACTTCACGAGCCAGCGCGCTCGGTGCCGGCGCCCTTTCGCTCTTGCCACTCAAGCCGTTCCAAGAGACGATGCGCATGAGACTCCCCATGCGCTTGCGCCCCTTCGCCGCCCTCGCCTGGCGGGTTCTCCGCTTTCCGCCTGGTACGGACGAGCGGAAAGCTCCCAACCCTTGCCACCAGGAGGATTCCATCATGGAGAACGTCATCATCGCCAACCCCACGTCCGTTGCCGAATCGTGGGAAATGATCTGTCCCGGCTGCCGCCGCGACGACGAGATCCGCATTAAAGCGACCATCGAGGTCATCCTGCACCGCCACGGAACGGACCCCACCGATTCCGATACCGAGTGGGACAACGCCAGCATCGCCTTCTGCGAGCACTGCGGCTTCACCGGCATTGTTCGCGATTTCTACGACGCCTTCAGCAAGCACAACAGCGGCGGCCGTTAGGCCGCCGTTACCCCTCCCAGTAGCTGCTGCCGGCGGCAGCCCTTCCGTTTCCTTCCCCTGAGTCGGGTTCTCCGCTTTCCGCCAAGCAAGGGCGAGCGGAAAGCTCCAAACCCTTACCCCTCAGGAGGACACAACTCAATGAGTGCTTTCGTAGTCAACCCGACGCACATCGCCACGTGTGCGCAGATCATCCGCGAGATCGTTTTCCAATACGAAGACGATCCCCCCAGCGACACCGGCATTCGCATGGACCTGGCCATGGCGAATGTCATCAGCGTCGCCTACCGCTACGGTCCGGAAGGCCAGCGCGACAACCAGGCGATGTTCGCCTCGACCCTCACCAAGCTCTCCGATGCCAACTGGGACACCATTGACGCGGCTCTCCCCGCAGGAATCAGCGACGTGAACGAAGCCTGCTTCGACGACGGCTACACGTTCTCGGACTTCCTCAGCGATTGCCGTTCCGCCGAGGCCATCCCCTACAGCAACGCCGAGGCCTGCGAGTACCTCAGTTGCCTCAACTACCAGTCGTGCGAATCGCCCGGCTGGAAAGACAGCAAGGCTCGGATGTGGATTCTCGAATCGAAGTCCGTTCTCGCCGGACGGCTTGCCAGGCAGGTTCTGGGAAACCGCCGCGTTTGGTCCACTCGCGAACCCGATCATCAAGTCGCCTGATCGCTCTTCCCCTTCTCCTTCCCACCCCCGCCGCGATCGCGGCGGGGGTTTTCTTTGTCGATACCGCGCTGCCGGCCGCACCGCGCTTCCTTCGCTGCGGGTTCTCCGCTTTCCGCCTGACACGGGCGAGCGGAAAGCTCCCAACCCAACCCAGCGAAAGGAGATCTTCCCAGGTGAAGACAAAGCCCGAAACCATCGAAGTGATGTTCCGAAAATACCGGGACAAGAGCACGGAGATCCTCGCCGTGTTCCCCTACGAGGCCCACGACCGCGCAGGCGGGTACGTGACCTGCTATGCGCACATCGGCCAGCACGGAGGCGCCCAGATGGCGCACGTCCACTCCGCAACCCGGCCGGCGAAGCCCGATGAGTACGACTCGCTGTATCGCGAGCTCAAGCAAATCTACGAGCGGCCGAAGTTCCCCGGCGATCCCGTCTACAAGCTCAGGATCGTCAAGCGGCGTTCCTCGAAGCGCATGAGGGAAGCCCTTGAGAAAGCGAGGCGATAGCGCCATGTCCGATCAGTTGCACTTCATCCGCAGCGGCGTCGAGCTCGATCCGGAAGTGAAAGTCCCGATGGTCGAGTGCGGTTGCTGCGAGTTTCACCACCGTTCCGACTTCTGGGGCGACTGCCGCACCGACTCCCAGCGCTTCATGCCCCACCATCCCGCCGACGGCGAGCCGGAGTATGTCTGCGCGGACGGCCACCACTGGATTTCCGATGCCGAATGGATACGGCGCGAGGACGCCCGTACCCAGCAGGCCAACTCTCACCCTCACACCCCGAACACCGAAGGAGCCTCATCATGATTCGCCACGAAGAGATCGAAATGGAAACCCTGCCCGATCCCTGCCCCGATACGTCCTATCTGGAGCAGGAGGGCTTCGAAGAACGCATGCGGCAGGCCGAGAACGGCCACTTCGGATTCATGGGAATCCGCGCAAGCTGCACCCTCCGCATCGGGATCGGCCAGGCCGATCACGTCATTCTTCACCGCTTCAAGAGCCCCGGCGTTTGGGGAGTCGAAACCGACTCCTCACCCGAGCACATCCGGATGCTCTTCGAAGACGAGCGGTCAGTCCTTCTCGCGATGCTCGACGCCATCGGCTGCCGGCGCAGCGGAGGCACCCACAGCACTTCCTGAGAACCTCTTTTCAACCAGGCCCTTGCGCGTCCCCGCGACGCCCGAGGGACTCTTTCCGTGCGCTCGAGCTTCCGCGCTTGAGCGCAAATTGATTCCAGAGCAAATGGATCCAGAGTCGGATTCCTTTGCTCGGCCGACAATCGCTCTTGATCGACAATCACGATCAGCGCGGCTGACCTGCAGTCAAGTCCTTCCTCCCCCTGTCGAGGGTTCTCCGCTTTCCGCCAGGTACGGGTGAGCGGAAAGCTCCCAACCCTTTGCCATCAGGAGGAAACCTCATCATGTCACTCTCCCCCACCGTCGAATTGAGCCTCACGCTACAGGCGCAGCGCGAGGACGACGCTCCGGAGAAGCCTGTCTGCGCCCGATGCCGCAGCACCGAGATCACCTTCGACGCCACCGCCTATTGGGACGCCAGGCAGCAGCAGTTCGAGTACGACATTTTCGGCGAGAAGGCGCTCTGCCTGAATTGCGACGGCAAGCAGCCCGTCGATTGGATTCCGGCCTGACCATCCCGCCTCTTGCCTCCTGCCTGAACAGGGTTCTCCGCTTTCTGCCATCTACGGGCGAGCGGAAAGCTCCAAACCCATTCATCCAGGAGAGATCGCCCGATGACTCGAACCCTCGTACTAGACCACAGCCCCGCTTCCCTCGACTCCCCCACCTGTCCGCGTCCCGCTTTCTACAGCATGAGCGATCTTCTCGAAGCCTCCATCATCGATGCCCGCTCTCTTGATTCCCGCATCTACCAACCCAACTACATCGCCTTGCACGATGCCTCCGTCAGCGTGCAATGCCAGGTCTGCCTGGCCGGCTGTCTGATCGCGGGAACCCTCGAAGGAACACCGGACCAATCGTTCACACCCGAACACTTCGACAGCAACGTTCGCGGCAACCTCGAATCTCTCAACTGCATGCGCCAGGGCCGCTGGCTGTTCGCGTTCTACGAGTTTTACCGCCACTGGCCTCGCACCCCGATCGAAAACCGCCTTCGCAAACTGCCGAAACCCGACAACTCCCGTTTCCGCTGCTGGAACAGTTTCCACTCCCACCTGAATTCCCTGGAATCCACGTTACCCGAGCTGCGCGAGATCGAGCTGAGCAAGCATTGGTTCTAATCTCTCCGCTTTCCGCCAGGTAACACGAATCGGTTCGGGTGTACAGCATGCTGAATCGCCAAGGCCAGGAGAATACTAGTCACTCGTCCTTGACCTCGGCTTGAAGGATCACCGCGGTCTCGCTTCCGCCAAACCTGGACTTGAATACGGTCATCCCGGCGTACTCGTACTCCGGCGGCGCTTCGTTCATTTCCTTTTGCATCGTGCCGGTCCGGCTGGTCGCGAGCAATAGGTAGCGGTAGCGCCGGCCCTCGGGGTCCAGCGTCATGATGACGACGACTTCGTTGCCGGCAAAAGCAGTCGTGCCTCCTTGCGTACCAACGAAGCGGTAGCCCCGCGCACCGGCTTCGTTGAGTTCCTTTTGCATGGTGCCGGTCCGGGTGGTGGCCAGCAGCAGGAACCTGTCCGTCTGCCCGGCCTCCTTTTCTACGGCGAGAAGATTCGTAGCGACAAGCACCAGGGCGATCGTGATGCAGGTGCGGATCTTAGTCATGGTCATCCTTCCTTTTGGTGCCGGCCAAGCGTTGGGCGGGTTCGGTGGTGTCAGCATAAACGTCTCACCACAAATAACGGGAATTATATCAGCGTGCAGGTGGTGCGTAGCGTAGCTTGGAGTACTCTATGGCCGCCAGCGAACCTGTCTTCAGTTCGACCGAAAACACGACAGCAAAGGCGCTTTTGATGGTATCCCCGATGGAATCCAGCTTCCTCAGGGCCAACGCTGCGCTGCCGCTCTTCGCTCGCTCACGACCACTGATCGATCGCCGGCGCCGCGAGCTAGCCCTCGCGTTCGGCGCTTCACTGGCCGTTCGCCCGTACGATGAACCTGGGATCGCGTTCCTTGATCCATTCCTCGATATCGCTCGCCGCGATCACCCCGCCTTCGGCCGGCATCTTCGCCACGAACCGCCGCTTGAGCGCCTGATGATGCTGCACGGAGATGTCCCGGTCGCCGGTCGCCTTGAACAGGATGTTGCGCGCCAGGTCGGCCGGTCCGCTGCCGCCGTAGCCCCACTCGAATCCCGAGGGGCTGTGCCACACTCATTCCTGGCTGATTCCTTCTACGACGGCGTAGCCGGCTTCGCGGCGGCAGATCACGTCATGGAGCTTCATCGTTCTTACCCCCCGGTCCATCTTGCCACAGGCCGAGCGGCGGGCGCGGCCGGCGTGTCTCCGCTCCGTTGTCGCTGTGTCTCCCGTCGCGCTGCGGTGCCTGTTTCGTCACGGCCGCCGTGCCGTGCCGAGTCTTTTGTTTTCAATTTTCTTTCGCTCCGGCCGTCGCTCATACGCGGTTCGGTTTCGGCCCGCTTTCGCACGGCGCGGGCATCGATGAGGAATAAACCCTTTCCTGGAGGCCGCTGACGCGGCGGTCCTCGATGCTGTGGACTCCCAGCACCCCCGGATTCGATGGAGGATCGTGCACTGGTCGCCGGCGCCCGGCGCGCGGATCCGGCTCAACCAGGTCCACGAACCGGCCTTTCAGCCCGCTTTTTCTCTGACGCGCTTGAGCGCGTTCGAGCGTGGACGTCTTGTCAAAATCCTCGATCCGTGCAGAATTGAAGTTATGCATGCTTGCAGGTTTGCAGGCTTGACATCTTGCAGAGGACGCCTATGAAAACCATCGCCATCGTCAGCCAGAAAGGTGGTTCCGGAAAGACCACCCTGGCCTTGCACCTGGCCGTCGCTTCGGCCGTTGCCGGCCGGAACACCGCCGTCATCGACCTCGATCCGCAGGCTTCCGCTGCCAACTGGTCGGACCGAAGGGAAGCGGAACTGCCGGTCGTGCTCTCGGCTCATGCGAGCCGCTTGCGCCACGAGATCGCTCGCGTCCGTGAGACCGGCGGCGAAATGCTCTTCGTCGATACCGCTCCGCATTCCGACAGCGCAGCTCTCGAAGCTGCGCAGCGCGCCGATCTGGTGCTCATCCCCTGCCGGCCGGCGATCCTCGATCTGGAGGCGATCACCAATACTCTCGCCTTCCTTCGCACCACCGGCACGCCCGTTCTCGTGGTTCTCAACGCGATCGCCGCCACGGGTCAGGACGCGCGGCTGGCCACCGAAGCGCTCTCCGCCCACCAGGTCGAAACCTGCCCCGTCCGGCTGGGCCGCCGCATCGCCTTCGCTCGCGCGCTCGTCAGCGGCCAAGCCGCGCAGGAGTTCGAGCCCGGCGGCAAGGCCGCTCGGGAAGTTGCAGAATTGCATACCTTCGTTCTTGCACGTTTGCAGGACTTCAAACCTTCAACCAACGGAAACCCCTTGACATGACCAACAACGCTTTCGCTTCCGCTTTGTCCAAGAAAAATTCGCCGACGCCGGATCCGGCCGAGGCCTCGCGCCCCGCCGCTGCCGGCAAGGTCAAACGCAAACACGTCGGAGGCTATTTCGATCCGGAGGTCGCGCGGCGTTTGCGGATGCTGGCGTCGGAAGAGGAAACCACCGTGCAGGAGCTGCTGACCGAAGCCCTGCGGCTGATGTTCAACAAGCGCGGCTTGTCGGTTCTCTGATCTTCCCGAGGAACACGCCATGCTTGACACGACCCTTCACCTTCCCACTCCGGCCCTGTTGGTTTTCGTTTTTGTCGTCGCCTCCGTCTGCTGGGCGCTCGGATCGCGGCTTACCCGTAAGTCTGGTGATGGACCTTTCCGGTCCTGGCCTTGCCGCTGGTTCAATCTGCTCGACATCCTCGCGGTGGCTTGCTTCATCGCCGTCATCACTGTTGTTTCGTTCTTCCTGGTCCACTATCCGGCCGGGCCGGTTTCACCCTGACAGGGACCGCCTTGCGGCCTTCGGTCCGGCTGCCGGCCGGTTGCTACAATGAGGGCCTCGCGAGGCCCCATGTCCTCCACCACTTCAGCGCCTCTCTCTCATCAACAGCGCGAATCGAGCGAGCTCTATCACAGCGATGCCTACGCCTGGTCCCTCGAGCAGTCCGACGCCCTTCGCCGCCGCGACTTTGACGCCATCGATTGGGAGAATGTCATCGAGGAGATCGAATCCGTGGGCAGGACCGAAAAACGTATCTGGACCTCGAAATGCGCCAATACCATCACGCACCTTCTCAAGATCGAGCACGCCAGGATGGCGACGCCTGAAGAGGTTACCGGCTGGGAAGAGGAAGTTCAGGACTTCCGCACCGACATGGCTGGGGTCATCGTTGACAATCCCCGCCTGCAGAACCTCTACCCCGAAATGTTCCGCGCCGCCTGGCACCAGGGGCGCAGCAAAGCGGTCCGCGATCTCGCTTCCTACGATGTTCAGCACAACCTCGAGCCCGATCATCGATCAGCCCGCAAGACTCGCGACCGTACGCTTCCTTCTTCCTGCCCCTACCGCCTCCACGACGTGACCGCCTTCACCTACGACCGCAAAAACGCCCTTCATGAGCATGACCCCGAAATTCTTCCCGAGGCGGTCCGGCGTTCGCTCGACTACCACCGCTCGCGCGCGCAGCAGTGGGACCGCTAGTTTCCTTCCTTTTGCGCAGCTTTTCGCCCATCGCTTCGTTGCGGTGCTCCTCTTCGCTTCGACGCCTTGATACGCTCGCCGTCAGCGGCATCTGAATGTTCGTGCCCGCTCTCTTCGTTCCTTTCGGATGCCGGCCACTTGCTACAATAAATCGCTCGCGAGGCCCCATGTCCACGGCTGCTTCAACACCCTCCACCCTTGAGCAGCAGCGCTCCGCCGAGCTCTACCACGATGACCCCTATTCCTGGTCGCTCGAGCAAGCCGATGCTCTACGGCGCCGCGACTTCGCTTCTGTCGATTGGGAGAATGTCATCGAGGAGATCGAAGCGGTGAGCCGCAATGAAGCCAGCACCTGGGTTTCCAATTGCGCGAACGCCATCGAGCACATGCTCAAGATCGAGCATTGCAAGCTCGTTCAGCCCTACGTCGTTCGCAATTGGAGTGATGAGATTCCCGGATACCGCGACGGCATGGAAACAGCTTCCCGCAAGAATCCGGGCATCACCTCGCGCTTCGACGAGCTCTTCCGCGAAGCCTGGAACGACGCTCGCAACCACACTCTGACTGCGCTCTCCCGCTATGACGTGGAGCACAAGCTTTCGCCCGATCGTCCACAGTCTTACAAGCGCCGCAACATGCTTCTCCCCCGCGAGTGCCCCTACGATTTTGCCGACGTCACCGGCATCTTCCATGTTCGCGGCGACCGCAAACCCCACTACGACCGCTTCGTTCTTCCGCCTTCCATTCAGAAGATCGTCGATGAGCGCTGCCGCGATTCTCCTTCCCGCGACCGCTGATTCGCTCCCTCCTTGACCATTTTCGATCCTTCCTCTCCTCCTTTACTCTCGACTCCTTTGCCCTCCGGCGTTATCTCCGACCTCCGCATCTGGTCCTTTCGCCAGGCGGCGGCTCTGCGCCGCCATGAGGTCGAATCTCTCGCCTGGGACGACCTGGCCGCTCAGATCGGCTTTCTCGCCGACGTGCAGGTTCAATACTTCTCCTGGCTCTGCTCTTCCGTCATATCCGCCTATCTCATCATGGAGTTCTGTCCCACTCCTTCCCGGGAATTGCTCTTTGGCCTGCACCGTTCCATTCACAGCTACCCGTTCGCTTTCGAGCGCCTCTTTCGCAACTGTCCTTCCCTTCATCCGGAGTTGAAACCGGCTTTTTCCTCTGCATGGAAGACCGCTCGGGATTCCGCCTGTAGCGACCTTGCTCGTCTTTCCCTCGACGAGTACGACGAGAGTGATTACCACAACGCCTCTGCGGCTTTCGATTCCTTGCTCCCCTCAAGAAATCCCTACCGCTTCGAGCATGTCACCGGCTTCCATCTTCTTGACGATGGCCTTTCTCAGCTTGAAAGCTTCACCGTTCCCCCCGCCCGCGTTCTTGAATCCATCGATCGGCGTCAGAACGTCTAGCTCTTCCCGGCTTTTCGTGTTCAGCTCGATCCCTTGATCCTTCTTTCCCGAGCCATCGAGATTGCCGAGATCATCGAAGCTCTCTTCTCTCCCTCGAAGCTGCCGTGGCCTCTCGCCATGGCGGTCGGGGAAGGGAAGTCCCGTCAACTCTACTCCACGGTCCGGTACGACCCCAACGAGGTTTCCGTATCGTGTTTCGTTCGGCCCTCTCACCGAGCGCCTCTCAGATCAGATCAGCGGCTCAGGCCGCTGATGGCAGCTTTCCCTTTTCGCGCGCTCGAGCAACTTCGCTTGAACGCTTTTTGAAGCATGAGCAATGAGATCCGGACACGGATGCCTTTGCTCGGCCAAGCCAGGGTAATCGGCGCCCTCCGCGTCGCCTCACCCCGTCGATGGCCACCGACCCCGTTTTTTGCGCGAACTGCTCTGCACTGACCTTCTTTCGCCGGCAAGAGAAGTTGCGTCGACGGCCGTTTCCTTGCCGCCCGCGGCCGAGCGAGCCAATACTGTCTGCATGCACGCCACCGAGGAAAGCCGCATCACCTGGCTCTCGAACCTCTTCCGCGATCACGACCGCTACATGAAGAGCGCCCGCCGCAGCCGCTGGTCGTTCTTCACCCTGATCGCTGCCTTCGCAGTGTATATATGCGTGCTGCCCTTCCTGCGCAACCCCACGCACATCGCGATCGCCGCCGCGATCTTCCTGCTCTTCGCCTTGCAATACATCATCGTCGAACTGATCGATGAGCGCCCCGGTTCTCCGCTTCCCGCCAGACTGCGGCGAGCGGTAAGCTCACGAACCTCACCACCAAGGAGAAACGACATGGACAATCCCTTCGACTGCAACAAGCTCAACGAGCACTGCGAAACCCTCCGCAGGGAGTTGCTGCACGCCTCGCAGAACGGCCACCTCGATCCCCTCAGAATGACCGAGCAAGACGAGAAGAACATCATCCATCACGTCAATGAGCTCTCGAAGGTCTGCTCGAAGGTCCTCGTCTACATGAACTCGATGAAGAAAACCCGAGAAGCTCTCTTCTCGTAATCTCTACGCCTGCGGGGCTCGCCCGAGCGGACCCCGCCTTGCGGTCCTCTCGCCGGCGCCGGCGCCGACCGCTCTTTCCCGGCCTTTCGAAGCAGAGAAGTCTCGACGTCGCTTTTCCGCTCTGTCTGCGGTTCTCAGGAACGAGCTGTCGCGATCCCGCGCTTGTCGGATGCCCCCATCGGCTTCATACTTCCCCCTATGGACCATCACTACCGCGAACACCTGCGCATCGACACGCTCCGCGCACGCCGCCGCGCCTACGTCATCATCGCCGGCTTCGCCGGCTTCCTCGCTACGCTCTACTTCACGAGCGATCCCGACGACACCCTTACCCTCGCGATCGCACTGGTCTTCTACTTCGTTACCGTGCTGATCGTCCCCGACCGCTGGTTCGGCCGCGGCGCTCTCGACCGCCACGACGATTCCTCTTCCGCCAGCGGCCCGCAGCCGGCCTTACGTAAGCAACCTCCGGCGGCTCCGGCCCGGCTTCAAGCCTGGCCGGCGAGGGAAGGACCGCTCCCGCCGCTCCCCCCAGGTGCGCGGCGGCCGCATGAGAGGACTGAATCATGATCGAGCCTTCTGGTGAAACCCGCCGGCTGGTCTGGGACAATCTGATCGATTCGGACCGCATGTGCCGCTACTACGGCTACTTGGCCCACCGCCTCAAACGGCTGAATGATCTGTTGCAAGTCTCGGGCATCGTGCTCGTCGTACTCACTATCTCTTCATTCTTATACCGGCTACCTGGCTGGATCGTCTTTTCGGCTGTCAACCTCGCAGCTTTGTCCTTCGCTCTCTCGTCGATTCGCGGCTATTCCGCCAAGGCGCTCCGCAGCAACGAGATCTTCAGGCAGCTTGGACGGCTCAACGTCGAATGGGAGCTGCTCTGGAACAATGTGAGCACCAAGGACGACGACACCGTTCTGGAGTCCTGGAAGAAGCTCAGCGAGCGCCAGCTTGCTCTCATCGAGCGAGCTCCCTTCGATCTGCCTCTTTCCGCTTCGCTCGCCCGGAAATCGCAGCAGGAAGCCTACGAGTATTGGAGCGAGTTCGCCCGCACCCATCAGAGTTCGTCCACGGCTGTTGTCCCCGGCGAGTCGCGCAGCGCCGCTGCAAGCATCGCCCATCACTGATCGGCAAAACTGCGGAGTTCGCTTGCCCTCAGCGGCGCCGCCACGCTCTCGGGTCATAGGCCTCCTTGTAGCCCCACATGCCGCGCCGCTCGCTTTTCGCCGCGCTCTCGGCATCCTGGTAGCGGTTGTCAAAGCAGGCGATCGCATGGCCGGACCGCACCAGCCATTCGCCCACGTCGCGGCCCTGGCAGTTCACCGTCCCCAGGACACGGCCGTAGTAGTCGAACCCCTCGATCCGCACTTTCACCCGCCTGCCGCCAATCTCGCGAATCAACGCTCCTTTGACCCGCTTGCCGTGGTTGAACCAGAACCCGTAGTGGTGCTTCGCAGGCTGATTCCACTCTGGAGCATCCAGGGCCGCCAAGCGCACCCGGTAGCCGGCGACCTTGATCCCATCGCCGTCCGTGACATACGGCCGTCCGGTGATCGTGTCGCCCGGCCGCTTGCGCCACGCATGTTTCGCGATCAGGTAGAACGCAACCAGGATCGCGATCAGCAGCAGCAGTTCCATCGTCATTCACCCGCTGCGGGTTCTCCGCTTTCAAAACTTCTCGACACCGTTAAGGCAGAAATCAAAAAGTACCCCGCAGAACGCCATTTGAATAAGCTCTTCAACGACATTCGACAGGAATATCTTGAAATTGCTGTCCCAAAACGGCAGTGGCACAAACTCAGGTGTCAAACGAAATCGGGGTCTGATTAGCAAGAGGCGATCAGGCACCGCAACGTGTACATCCTTTCCTCTAGGTTAATAACTTCTCAATCCAGTGAATTCGAACTGCGAATTCGCTCTGCGGCTCCTTCTTCATGGCTCGCCGGACCCGCTTCAAGTATCGTCGCCCCCGTCTTTTGCGCGCCGCAGCCGCTGCTAAGCCCATGAACAGCTTATTATCTTCAGCAATCCGAGCAAAAATTTGAGGCTTGAGATCCCGATCGACGAATAGATTGGCCACACCTGCTCTGATCCGTCGACAGCGATCCCATTCGAACGAAAAGATCGACGATGGCAGTCGCCGCTCAAGCAGCTGCCAAGCCTCGTTAGGCAGACGATCGGAAGCCGCTGCCATGTGAGTTGCCTCGAATCCTAGCTGAGCAAGTTCCGCTGCATTACGTGATCGAGTGCCGAAGGCTCGTGTTAGAAGGTAAGCCTTGAAGTAGGCAGCGTGCCCCTCGGAGACCTGCCCTGTGGCGTCCTGAACAGCAATCAGCCATGGATCAACACCGACTTTGTTTGGAACCACATCTGGTTGTAGCACCCGTGCAAGAGCCACTAACAGAGCTCGATGCTTCCCGGATCCGGTGACCAGATACTGGGAAACAGCCAACGGGTCGCTCGCTGCCGCTGCGAGCCAACCCTCAAGCCCTCGGCTCTCGGAGTCGTTTTCCAATGCCGAACCAACAACCTCAAGCACTGTGGCCGAGCCGAATTGACTAACAGCACGCATCGCCAGATCGCTGCGCCGAGCGGCTACCAGCGCATCCAAAGCCGCCGCCTGGCCCTCACCCAATCGGTCTATAACCGCAAACGCGTCATCCTCGATTATGAGATCTTGCGACCAGAACGTCGGCTCAGTTACTAACTCAGGTCGATATGCGAGCGCATCCTGCGCTAGGTCAGGTTCTCGTCTTAACCCTTCTGCAAGTTCACTGAGCGTAAGCGCTTCGAACGTACTCTGCGGAACCATGCGAAGAGTTTCTCCACCTTCGAGTAAGGGGATCAATTTACCAGGGTCACTACTCCATACTGCGCGGCCTAACCAGACAGCAGCTTTCGCCAGATCGTCGGTTTCCACCAACTCCAGATGTCGCAATAGGAAGTCGAGCGTATAGTCATTAAGCTCACCACCATTGGTGAGCGCCGCATTTGCCACAATTCCACACGCAGCTCGTGCCTCCACGGAGCCCAGCTCATCCTGAAGCAGCATTATCGCCTCTCCAACGGCTTCGGGACGAGACTTGAATTCCTCAACCATGCGGTGAAGCTGGCACAATGACTTGAAAGCCCATCGACCCATCGCTCCATCACCGCCGATGTGGCACAGGAAGGTCCGCAATCCAGAGGCGTCCGGGTGCGCTAGATCGCTGATGGCTTCTACGAGCCAAGAGTCTGTATGGACCTCTTTAGTCTCTGCGTCCATAGCGTCTGCAAAGCGCCTTCGGACGCTTCGATCTGTCGACGGCAGAAGCTGGAGATCGAAGCTTATTCCCTTACTAGAGCGGTCCGACGCCGCCAACGTGCAGAAACGGAACGTCCGACGCAGGCGGGGCCATTGCTGTGACCAAAGAGCCAGGATGACCCGATCGACGTTGACGCCGACCGGCCGTGCCGCGATAATGCGGCTGGTCGGCTCTCCGTATAGACCGACGAGCACATATCGGCTCCATGCCTTCTCTGTGTCCGTCAGCGCAACAGGATTAGATCCAATGTCGTGCGTCAACGGTTTTCTGTAATAGTCTAAATTCGAACCGTGTGGTCTTTGAAACAATACAACAAGACCGTCCAATGACCTCAACATGGCTAGATCGGCGAAATCGATCAGAATGCTGTGCGTCCAAACGCAGCCTGGTCGAGGCATTTCTGGTGCCGCCCATGTACGCGCCAGAACGTAAGCGCCGAACTCAGTAAGAGGGTAACCAGTGAGATAACCTTCTTTGTCGATGCAAGCACCTGTGCCAGAGATGTCGCTCAACACGAGCATCGACTTGGCATCGGGAGGTTTCAGTGTCACCGAAGCCGCGAGTTGACGGTGACCCTCGGAATAACCATGAAGAGTCTGCTGGAGTGTCATCCGCCCAATGTGCGGCACTCCATCAGCCATGCGAGTGGCCTGGTCAAGTCATGAGTCTTGGCTCCGTTCTCCAAGAGCATGATACGTTTCGACGGAGAATCTAGATTCCTAAGCGCTTCTGCTTCTGGCTTGGGGTGCGCATTCGAGTTGGTCTTATCATAATCACCGCCTTGGGCGCTAAGCCCATAAATGCGCCATGTCCAATCATCAGCCCCGAGCTGCAGATACTGAGCTAGGAGCGGCAACTTCTGTTCGAGATAGGCCCGTGGGCTCAGACCTTCTCCGCTAGCCTTGTCCCATGCTGACATCATAATCGCCAACCGTCGGGGACCGTTGTCAAGAGGCGACCGACGTAGTAGTTGCAGTAAGTCCGCCAACTGAACCTGAGTCGGTGCGAGTTCCGGATGCCACTGAACTACCGGATTCTCCGACACCTCAAGTCCCATTTCATTGGACAGTGCAACTTCATCAACAACCCATTTCGGCGCCTGGATTTTGTCTGCATGGATGAAGAAAATAACATCACCTTCATAAAGGATCTTTGCTATTTCTGGATCACATTCGCGATCTTCCCACATTCGCCTATAGGCTTCTCCAGGGACATCCGGAAATGTGACACGTACAGGCACGCCCGCGTTATCTAATAGATTCATACTGACTAGGCGATTTCCAGCGACCGCGGTTCGATCCTGGACCTTGGCATCACGCCAACGCGCTGCAATCTCGTTCAAGTGGGAGACTTCCCCTCTGGATAGCTCGTGGAAGCGCAACAACGTGTCCACGTCACGCTCGGTTATAAGATGCCAGAGCGCCGCGAGAAATGTAGTCTTCCCAGACTCCGGTAGCCCGATGATGACAATGGAACGTTCAGCCATTATCCCTTCCCTCAAGCGTCTAAAGGTACAATTCGCGCAAAAGCGCGTACAAATTCCGGCCTAACAGGCAGTGACACATCCATTGGCGGCGCGGGCTCGAGCCAGAACGTGAGCAGTTCGGGAACACCTGTGCCGCGCGGCACCGCGTTCGTCTTGGGCGCAGCTGCTATCTTGAACGGCTGAATGACAAAAAACACGTGATCGAAGAGCTGTTGAATCCTTTCCTTTAGAGAGATGAAGTTTTTTTCAGCTCTCGCCATATGGGGCGATTTATTCACCACATCAATCTTAGTGAGTACCAGAGCGAGACGTTGGCCGGCCTGAACTGCTCCTCCGTCAACGAGCCCCTGGAGCATCATTAGGATTTCGCTACGCAAGTTGTGGCGGGCGCCGGAGTCTATAAGCCGATTGCCATCAACTAAGACGGTAAGTGAATCCGCACGACGCACCTCTGGGAAAGCCATGGCTATCGAAGCGTCATCAGCCGCGCCCTGATACTCCTCGCCTGCCCTATCTCCCAAGACGATAGCTAGCCTGTGTCCCAACGGAGCACCTCCCAGATCAAGATGATAAAACCTTACCTCACCTCTGGGAGTACGATATGTATGCGGCTCGGCCCTGCGGGAAGCAGCACGAGCATCGTGGCAAGTCTGTTCGAAGGCGTGCAGTGTTTGTGATCGAGCGAATCTGATTTTTGCAACCGGACCCACTTGAAAGAGCTCGTATAAACTGGCGATCAGGCTTGTCTTGCCAGCATCTCTGGGGCCAATGATGGCAATTACACGTGCGGCGCCCTTACGGAGTAGCCTTGATGTTTCAGCTAGAGTCAATGTATCAGCACTCGGTAATACAATGCTCGAAGGCTCCTTAGACTTCTCCTCGCTCCCTCGATCTGTCTCGGACGTCTCCTCCGCCTCGCGGCCATAGTACGGACAAGCCGACAACTCGAAAGCCTCGACGCAAAGGTCTGTCTCTGAAACCCGACAATCCGGGTTGGAGCAGAACACTACGGCTTCATCATTGACATCGTTCGCCATGATTCACTCGAGCTTTCTAAGTAGCCGCTCGCGGTAGAACAGCTCACCTAGCAGTAGAGGCGTGACTGAATGCTCAGAATTCACGCACGTAGCAGCCGCCCAGCCAGCAATCCACGCGTCACCAGCACCAGTCTCACACTGACGCTGGATCGCAAAGTGGAGCGGAGAGGAGACCGGTGACGGATTCTGCTCTCCGACGAGCTTCTCAAGCCACTCTTGGTTCGCGGCGTTAATTACCACTGAAATAGTGGCGCTGTTCTTTTCTTCCAATCCCGCACGCGACAGCAAGGCCTTTACGGACGGTGGGCCTGGGAGGAACTCCGTACTGTCCGCCAGTTCCTTTGCGAATACCAACGGTCGCGCTTCATATTCCACGTCGCTAAAGGAGCAGTTATAGTCCCAACTTCGCTGTCCTATGAGCCACCATAACATCTGCAACTCTTCATCTTGGATGCTCATAAACTGGTTCACAGCCCAGACGGCGTCCGCCTGTTCCAGGGTCATTGTCTTCATCGCAGTCCGCACGTCACCCGCTGCGATATTGAATGCTAAAGCTACGCTGTTCCAATCTGGAGTTTCTCGAACTTTGGCGGCGGCCTTCTTGAAATCGAGCTTGGGAGGCTCCGATGGACTGTAATCTTCAAGATCCGGACGTTTGCGATTCTCCTCAGCAATGTGATCAATCGCACTCTCGGCTAGAGCACAGAGGTCCATCGGTACATTCAGTTTACGAGCGCCACCAAGTGCCGCCGTCGTTACCGCCAATGCCGCAGCTGCACCGATATCTTTGCCGTCCTCCATGAGTACAACAAGGCAGATACCAGCAAGAACCTCTAGCTCGCGATCGTTGTCCTGCATGTCAAATGCGTCATCAGCGTTCTTGAAGGCTTGGCGAATCTTCTGCAAGGTTTCAGGGGCGGCCTTCTGCCGGGTCCGAAAAACCAGACGAATCAGCGCCTCTACATCATCCCGATTGGCGTCTCCGACGACGGAAAGTACACCCTTCCACCTAGCCTCCTTGAGCCCCTGATCGTCGCGGAGTTCAACTTCGCCGTACCAACGATCAAAATCCTTATGTATAGGGGGCAGATCTGTTTCAGCCATCATTGTGTCTCCCGTTGTGCGACCTCACGCGCAACCATATCGAGAATACTGCGTTTACCGGCTCGAAGCAGAGCCCGCCCGTAGCGTTCGGGCTCGGGCAGGACGAGTTCGTTCTCATCGATAAGATCAAGATGGAGCGCAATCTCCCGTCGTTGACTCACCGTGAGATTCCAGAAGCGAAACACAAGGTTGCGGGTATCTTCATCACTCATTGCAACCTCCTTGTCGGCATCAGCCTCTTCAGCTGCATTAGGCGCAGTATCGGGCATTGCGGACGTATTTGGAGAGGGCTGTTTCACAACCAACGAGGCTACACGGCTCGGGATAGCGATGCAGTGGCGAAAGACAGACTCTCCCTGTTGAGTCAGTTGAGGACGGTACAGTTCCGGCCTGGACTGCCATTCCAGGCAATGTGTTTTGATTTCGATCTTCCGGTCACTGTCCTGCCCGAGAACACTGATGTCGATCAGGTTGTAGCTAGGCTGCCATCCGACTTCATAGCGATCCGGGTTCACGGCACCTGTGCTGACACGGATGTAGTCTTCGTCCCTAGTAATTCTCGTTTGGTGCTTATGCGCAAAGAGTTGAATTGTCGCTCGTCCACAGATGGCATCGTTCACCTCATCCTGGTCCAAAAACCAATCTGGTGGGTGATGGCACAGTACCAGGTTGACGACATCATCCACCGGATCGAGTACTGTCTGGAGCGGACTAAGATATAGGCTCGCAGGGTTATCATCCTTGCCATCTACACCGGACAACAGAGTTGAAGTTAGGCCGTGGAGCATCAAATGAACTCCCCCCTCGATCAACAGACCCTGCTTCCAATAGAGACGATCTGGGGGGTAAATTTGACAGTTGAACAACTTAGCAAAATCATTGTAGGCTTCGAGCGGCGCAACCAGCGCGCGACCGCAGTCCTGATCAGCGAACTGTGTGCGTAGCTCGCGTTCGCGCTCATGTGGAGCCGCAGACACAATTGCTGCTTGCGCGTTCCGGACCGCGGGCGAATTGATTATGACTCTCCGGTCGATGTCATGATTGCCTGGGATCACAAAAACTCTTTCCATTGGACATCCACAGGCATCGGCAAATTCCTCGAGCCACCAAATTGCAGCCTTATACTCCTCTGGATCTCCCTTAAACGCTATGTCGCCGCCAATCAAGAGAGCACCGACTGGTCCGTGCTGTTGGATTCGCTCTCGAACATCTTGGACCATCCGTGTCCGAAAAGGCCGGTCCGGGTCGGTATCTGGATTGATGCAATTCGGTGCTCGAAAATGGATGTCAGCGATGTGAAGCAACAACATTTGCCAGGATACTAGTGGTCCGAAAAGAATGGAGAATTCTTCGATCCAGGCTTCCTAATCTCAGAAGTATTTTAGAACACCCATGAATCGAGGATGCCGCGAAGATCGATGGGTGTGAACGATTCCCGAAAAGTCCTTCTGAACTCTGCTGTGTCTCACAACTCCTAAGTTATAGTACGCCCATGCCCGCGTTGATTTCACGGGATTTACGCCGTGCCGTGTGTTTGTTTTGATGTTGTCGAAATCGTTGCCCGCGCGCCGGCCTGGAGCTGGCGGGCGCGCAGAGCGGCGGCAATGATAACCCGGTAGACGCCTTGCTCCTCATCGTTCAGGATAAACCACGGTTGATCAGGTGGCTTCTCCGATCTTTCAATTCGTAGGTACATGGAGTTCAGCCTATAGCACCCCCAAGAACGGAGCAATCGTGCCGAAGCCACATGGGGTAGCGCCTGATGGCGCTGGAGAACTGCCAGGCCTGAAGACTTACAATCCAGGCATGGCGGGCAGGACAGGGAAGCATCCCCACGGGACCGGCAGCAAGGCCGGACCGGAAATACTGCACCCTCAGGGAGCTTTCAGCTGGGAACAGCGGCTGACTTGAGGAAGTGACTATGTGCGGCCGGATCACCCAGCAACTGTCTCCGGATCGGATTGGCGAGCTGTACGGCTTGCGGGCAATGCCGCTTTCGCCCGATCGAAAGCCTCGCTACAACGGCGCGCCCGGGCAGGACTTCAGCGCGTGCCGGGTCGAGCAGGACGGCGCCCGCGCGATCGTCCGGCTGCGCTGGGGATTGGTTCCCTCCTGGGCGCGTGACACCAGGACGGGTTCCCGGCTGATCAATGCCCGCGCCGAGTCCGTCCACTACAAGCCATCCTTCCGCTCCGCCTTCCGTTTGCGCCGCTGCCTGCTGCCCGTCGATGGCTGGTTTGAGTGGCGGAACAGAAGCCGCGGCAAGCAGCCCTATTTTCTGACCCTGCAGGACGGCTCGCCGCTGTCGTTCGCCGCGCTGTGGGAGCGCTGGGATCCCAGCGCCGCGCCGCTGGAGACCTTCACCATCATTACCACGGCGGCCTCCCCAGGCCTGGAAGACATCCACCATCGCCAGCCGGCGATCATCGATCCCCGATGGTTCACGGAGTGGCTCGACCCGCAGACGCCGCTGCCCGTACTGCTCGAGCTGGCGCGGCAACCCCATGACGGCCCCTTCGAGAGGCGTGCCGTCAGCGCCCGCGTGAACAATGTCCGCAACGACGATCCAGACGTCCTGACACCCCTATCGGGCAGCGGGTTATTGTGACCACCCCGAAAACCCCTGCTCAGAGCGACTGTAACAGTAGGGATGCTTTCTGCTACGGTCGAAATGCGATCTGGTGAGCCACGAGGTTCGAACCGTGCCGTCCTCTTCGAGAGGTCTCTGCATCACTGCCTTCCTTGAGGTAGTGCTAGTGGATGCGTAGCACCACCAGGTCCAGCTAAAGATCGGCCACTTCTAGCATTAGAGAGGTCGAAGACCCAGGCTAATCTTCAACCACTAACTGCTTCTGTTTGATCCACTTTGCGCCGCTTGGGGTCACTACGAGAAGATCGATTGGACCGCCTACTGTTTTCTCACGATTCTGAAAGCGGAGGGTTTCAATCGTGCTGCGAATGCCAAAAACCGCGAAATCGATTGCGTCTTGCAGAGTAAAGAACTCAAATGGTACTCCGAAAGATGGCAATGGTACTGCTGGCAGGTCGCCCTCTTGGACTAAGTTCACTTCATTGAGTAGACGCTGAAGAACATCGATTTCACCTCCCCAGTTAGCACCCTGTCGATTGACGGGATTCAAGCGAATGACCGGCCCAACGGCGGGATCAACAGAAAAAAGTGTCTGCTCCCATCCTGCCTCCGTTTGAGTGTACCCAGCTATATGAAACATAGTGCCAGGGCGGACGCCGAGCGTAGACAAGTAGGCCTTAAGTTCATTCGCAACCTGTTCGGCGTACAGATTCTTCCCCACTAGTTTTTCGACGATGAAGGACTCAACAAAGCCAGCGATGGGAACGCCGCCAATGTCTGCGGGACCGCAAGTTGCAATGCCAATGTTGTTCGGAGCTAGAAAGAGCTTCCTTGCACTATCAGATGTAGTTAGCGAGAGCGTGTGTTCCGGGCCGCCAGGCAGGGCACGGGGGATCGTGAGGGTCAGGCGACTATCAGCCGCCATGACGATTCCTTCGCGAGTGTAAACGCTGATGATGAGCGACATAGCGCTCAAGAGTCCTTGATCGGCGGCTGATTTGTTTCTTGCGACAGTTCGTTCAGACGTACCTCGAGAGCCTTAAGAAAGGCCTTTCGAACTTTGCTTTTCTGCGCGGAGTCGAGGTCGTGGCCAAGCACATTTCGCGAACTTGCCAGGAGAGGTGCATCAATCTGCTTCGGTCGTGTTTTCGTCTGTAAGATGCTGTCGAAAAGTGTGGCAACTTCTCCCTCAGGCACCTTGTTAGCTAAGTTCCGTGCGACTTTTTCGAGAGGATCGACAGCATCACTAGATCCACTTGGTTCAGGTGTAGGATCCTCAGAGAGTAGCTCAGATACGGTGTGAGAACTGCGCTTCATGAAATTGCCGAGGTCAGATGCTTCCCATTGGTAGGTTACATCGGCCTCTTGAAGAAGAAACAAGGACTGACTTCCGCGGGCCGGCTTGATTCCGATCAGGTGAACTCGAACCCCATACTCTTGTGCCACTTGTACCCCGACTCTGAGATCTTCATCCCCGGAAAGCAGTACGCACTCAGCCATAGCTCGGTTGCGTGCGAGTGTGATCATATCGGTGATGATCAGAGAATCAACACCTTTCTGCTGACCGTAAGAATTCACGAAGCCGAGTCGGATCTTGACATCCGTCAGTTCAGCCAACGCAATGTGCTGAGGTGACGGCCCCTGGGAAGTGCCGTCGTACCAGTAGATTCTGAGCAACTTCAAGTTCGACTGAGTTTCCGCGAATGCCTTCAGGTAGGCAACAGCGGCACTGTGGTCGAGATTCATCTCACCGCGCTTCAACTTCTCACCGAAAAGCTCGTGTGACCCCTGGGCGAAGAGGTAGCCTGCATCAACGAAGACGGCGACACGATCCATGCCAAGTTTTCTCTTCAGAACCACGTGGAGGCCCCCGAAGGGGCCTCCTATTAAGCTGCCCAATTTATTAAGACTAGATCGGGCAACCACTACGACTATATAGACACCTTGTTGCTCTTGTCAACCGCGACGGCCGACTGCCTCACCTCTCTGCCGCCGACAGGACGGAGTGGCTGATCAAGCAGTGTCGTCGCCGCTGCGAGCACTATGTCTTGGATCAGTCTCCCGATGCTGCCCTCAGCGCGGTCCCAGCGGTTCCTTGCCTGTCTCCAGAGTGAAATCTGGAGCATCTCCTGAGACAGCACCACGAACTTTCCCCTTCTCTTCAGGGAATGTCTGCTCAAAGCGTCGTAGAGAAGGGGAGCATTCTGTGATCTGACGCTGATCATTACCGAAACGATCCTTTCCGCACCATGTCTCTTTGCAAATCTTCGCATGTGCCATATCGTAGGCTCCTATGGCCAACTATACAGCGAGAGACCTTGTCGATACCGGTACATTGCCGCCCAGGGCACTGGAGGCCTGCGTCGAATGCATCCGCTTGCGGCGCAACATCCTCGTAACTGGCGAGACAGGTTCTGGCAAGACCACCTTGATCCAGGCCCTGGCGGGCCTGCTCCCCGACAGCGAACCCGTGCTCATTCTCGATGACGGCGACGAACTAGCACTGGACGATCTGCACCGAGAGCGTGTCTTTCTTCGGAGAGGAGACCTCCAGAATCCGCCGCGGCAAGTGGTTGCACGTGCTCTTCGGAACACGCCCCGCCGCCTCATAGTCGGTAACATTTGTCCTCCTGAGACCGGAGAGATACTGCGAGCTCTTGGCAGCGGCCGCTATAACGGCAGCTTGCTCGCAACGGGCGCGGCCTCAGCCGATACGGCTCTCCGCCAACTAGCTGCATGGAGCCTAGTCGATGGCTACTCCTGGGAGGCCGCCTGCCACGTAATCATCGCGCAGATTCACCTAGTGATGCGCCTCGCGCGTGGACCCGGCGGTTTCCGTCACGTGGCCGAAACCGCTTACTTGGAGGCGTCCGAAGGCGGCTGGACGCTACGGGCGGCTTAATTTCGCACAGTTCCGTAGAATCTCCCACCCCAGCGCTCAGCGCAGTCCAACAGTAACCCGCAACGACTGCCACCTCGCAGTCAGAAGAACGATTTAAGGTACCCGCGTGTAACCGGTAAACGTAAGATGTCGTCTTACGTACATGTCAATGCACACTTTAACGTTCCGCCTCAGCAATGAGGACCATCGGAATCTAGAGAGGATTGTGAATGAGATGCAAGAGTCAACCAGCGTGGATCTTACATCGAGCGATGTCTTGCGGATGCTCATCCGCGAAGAGGTTCATAGACGGCAGTCGTATGGCCCGCACTTGTTGCGCGACGTAATTTGTACTCGGACTCACGACGGAAAAGCCGTAGTTACTGGAGTGACTCATGACTGGGTGGTGCATTCCCCCGGTGGATTCGAATGGGGTTATTCCGGGAACGGTCCCTTGGAGTTAGCGCTCAACGTCCTGCTCTACGCGACGGGAAATCGACGTTTCGCCGGTAAGCACTGCTTGCGATTCCGCGATGAGGTCGTCGGAAGAATTCCGCTATCGGGAGGCGTACTGCGTGCACGGGAAGTCCTTGAGTGGGTCGCACGCTTCAGCGACGACGACCGAGCCAGAGAAGCTGTGGCGGGGCGCAAAGAATCAGCGGAACCAGGGAGTTGATCCCTCGCTTCTCTCTAGCGCACTCTTATAAGGTTTCTCGCAGAAAGGATCCTTTCTGCAACGTTGCACCCGCTCCCCGGTTTTCACGCTTTGAACCCCCTTTCCAGGGGTCAAATAGCGTTACGGTGATAAAATCGTCACTGAAAGACGCTTGCAGGGTAACTGATCGTGAAAATTGGGTACGCCCGAGTCTCCACCGTCGACCAGGACCCGGAGCTGCAAATCAGCGCTCTCAGCGACGCCCGCTGTGAACGAATCTTCACCGAGTACGCTTCCGGCATCACCCGCAAGCGCCCCGAACTCGACCGCCTCTTCGATATCCTGCGCGCCGGCGACACCCTCGTCGTCTGGCGTTTCGACCGGCTCGGCCGCAGCGTGTCCCACCTGGTCCAGATCGTCGAGAAGCTTCGCTCCATGAAGGTCGAGCTCGTCAGCCTCACCGAAGGCATCGAAACCAACACCCCCATCGGCGAAGCCGTGTTCACCATCGTCGCCGCCTTCGCTCAGATGGAGCACCAACTCAACTCCGAACGCACCCGCGCCGGCATCGCCAAGCTCCGCAAGAACGGCAACCGCTGGGGCGCTTCGTCGAAGTTCCACAACCCCGACAACGTCGAGCTCGCCCGCGCGTTGCTCCGCGAAGGCACCCTTCCGAAAACCAAGATCGCCCAGCGCATCGGCGTGAGCACCGTCACGCTCTATCGCTGGTTCCCGGGCGGGGAGGCCGACAACTTCAAGCCCACTCCCACTTTCCACCGGCGACAGAGAGAGAAGCCACGCTCTTGAAACTGGCCAAGGCCACCGATGCCTTTCTCGAAGAGCTGCAGCGGCGCAACCGCTCGGATCTGACCATCGCTAACTACCGTTCGCTGTTCCGGTCCTGGATCGACTTCGGCCGGCGACGCAGGCTCACCAACCTCGCCGACTACGACGCGATCATCCTTCGCGAGTTTTACGACTCCTGGAATGTGCAACCGAGCACGGCGAAGACCCGCCTGAAAATGCTTCGCACGTTCTACGCCTTCGCCGTGGACATGGACTGGATCGAAAACTCTCCCATGTCAAAGCTTGCCCTTCCGAAGGTCGACCAGATCCCCACCTTGCCGCTCTCCCGCGACGAGTTTCAGACTCTCGCGATCGCTTCTGAAAGGAAGCCCGGCGAGTACGCCCTGATCCTTCTCATGCGCTACTCCGGACTCTCGATCGGCGACGCCGTGGGCTGCCGTATCGACGCCCTCAACGGTGAGCACCTGACCCTGCACCGCTCCAAGACCGGCGAGCTCGTCATGGTGCCGCTGCCCGCTCTGGTGATGAACGCCCTGCGCACGATCAAGGGCGGCTTCGGAACGAAGCACTTCTTCTGGTCGGGAACCACCAAGCCTGTCTCGGCCGCCAAGCGCTGGCGCCGCAGGCTGCAGCACATCGGACGCAGCGCCGGCCTTCCGGACTTCCGGCCGCATCAGCTCCGCGACACCTTCGCCGTCGAGCTGCTCCTCTCCGGCGTCGCCATGCAGGAAGTGAGCTCCCTGCTCGGCCATCACAGCATCCTCACCACGGAACGCTACTACGCCCCGTGGAACACCGCTCGCCGCAACCGGCTAGCTCGCATCGTGAAGGAGGTGAACGACTCTGACCCGACTCTGCGTTTGTTGACCAAACGGAGCCGGAAAAAGTAAACGGGAGCCGCTCGAACGACTCCCGTTTGCAAGCCTGGAACCCCATGCAAGGGGAGTGGGCTAGAGGTTATTGTCGTGCCTCTAGTCTACCACGAAGTTAATTCTTGTAGAAAAGGAACACGTCTTTGCCGTCGCCTTTTATTTCTTCGACTTTGGCGATGATTCTACGGCGGTCTTCCGGGGTATAGTCGGTTTTTCGAAGGCGGAAATACACGAAGTCAGCAGTAATGACTTCGGGAGTCTCGAGTTTGTCGGATTCGGCAAGGCAGACGGTAACGTTGTGCTTGTGCAAGAGGTCGTACACGGCATCGTCGAACCAGGATTCATGCCGGAACTCCATCGCGTAGCGCATGTCACCGGGAAGGTCACCCAGGAACGTTTCCAGGCGCTGGGTATCACACTTCAAGTTGGGCGGGAGCTGGAAGAGGACGACTCCGAGACGCCCGGTTTCGTGGAGCGCGTCAATCGAGCGAAGGAACAACAAGGTCGGCTCCTTGACATCTTTGAGGCGCTTGAAGTGCGTGATGCGCTGGTGGGCCTTGATGCAGAAGCGGAAGTTTTCGCTCGTGCTATTGATCCAGTTCTCCAAGGTGCTCTCGGCCGGGGTGCGGTGGAAGGTGTAGTTGATTTCAACGGCGTTGAGGCGGGTGGCGTAGTGCTGCAAAAACTTCCTGGCAGCGAGTTTTTGAGGGTAGAATTCTGGCTTCCAGTTCGGGTAAGAGTATCCGGAGGCGCCGGCGAAGAGTTCGGCCATAGTGAATCGAGCTGGACTTGCCGAACGAGTATACCCGCTGGCCGGGCTTTGACCGGGATGCCGGGAATTCGGAGGAGCGAACCATGATAGAAGTTGGTGTCGAGGCGTACGACCGTGACTACCCGGAAGGGCCGGCGGTGCGTGGGTTTCTCCATGCAGCGGATGGCGACACGGCCCTGGTGCTGACTCACGGCGCGGGCGGCAACGCGGATTCCCGCCTGCTTGTTGCCTTGGCGGCGGCTTTCTCCGAGAGCGGTGTTTCCGTTTTGCGAAGCAATATGCCGTTCCGTCAGAAACGGCTGAAAGGGCCTCCGAATCCCGGAGCAACAGCCCAGGACCGCGAGGGACTGCGTCGGGCGGTCGAATGCATGCGTGAACGCGCGGCGGAGGTGTATCTCGGAGGGCAGTCGTACGGAGGCCGGCAAGCAACCATGTTGGCATCCGAAGATGAGAGCGTAGCGGACGCTCTGTTGCTGATCTCTTATCCGCTGCATCCGCCGGGTAGGCCGGAAAGGTCACGGACAGATCATTTCGACGAGTTGCGAACCCCGTCGCTCTTCGTCCACGGCTCGAAGGATCCGTTTGGGACGCTGGAGGAAATGCGAGTGGCGCTGAAGCGTGTCTCAGGCCGCAACCGGCTCCTTGAAATCGAGAACGGAGGCCATGGGCTGGTCCGAGGCAAGACCGAGGTGCTTTATCAGGAAGTAGCCGCTCGAATCGTCACCGTGTTCAGCGAATTGATTCAGCTCGCAACATGATTCTCTCGGGGTTTCCTGTCTTCCTGGAGTGGACGTGGCGAGGCCTTCGATTATCTTATTTTCCGTCTTTTCCCGATTCCGTTGACGCAACACTTGTTGAGCATGTCCCGGTCAATCGGTATGTAGCATCGATTCGTTGTGCCGGCTTCCACGCTCCTGGGCGTACGCCATGAGCACGATCTCAGCTAGAATGCTTTGCCATGAGGAAATGGATCTTGTGCTTCGCCGTGCTCGCGACGGCGCCCGTTGCGGCGCAAACCGGTAGCGGAGCCATCCGCGGTTTCACATCCGACAGCGCCAAGGCACAGCGTGAGCTGGAAGCGAAGATGGCCTCCATCCCTCGAGCGGCCAATGTCCGCGAGTACATCCGAGTGATGTCGGAGGAGCCACACCACACCGGCAGCAAGGCGGGTGTGGAAGTGGCGCAGTATGTCCTCGACAAGTTCAAGTCATGGGGGCTGGAAGCGGAGTTCCACAAGTTTGAAGGACTGATGCCGACGCCTCGGGAACGGCATCTCGAGTTGCTCGCTCCGGAAAGCTACGTCGCCAAACTCAAGGAACCGGCGCTTCCCGAGGACAAGGATTCCTCCGATGAAGGCCAACTGCCTTCCTACAACGCGTACTCGCCCGACGGCGATGTCACCGGACAAATTGTTTACGTCAACTATGGCATGCCCGCCGACTACGAAGTGCTTGACGAATTGGGCATCGGCGTAGAGGGCAAGATCGTGCTGGCTCGATACCTCGGAGGCTGGCGCGGCATCAAGCCGAAGGTGGCCGCCGAACACGGTGCGATCGGCTGCATTATCTATTCCGATCCGCGTGACGACGGTTATTTTCACGGCGACGCCTATCCCGACGGAGCATATCGCTCGAAATGGAGCGTCCAAAGTGGCAGCACGATGGACATGCCGATCCATCCCGGTGATCCCCTCACGCCCGGCTGGGGCGCCGAGCCCGGCGGTAAGCGGCTCGAGATTTCCGAGTCGAAGACGTTGCCGAAGATCCCTGTGCTACCGATTTCCTACGGCGACGCGCTGCCGATTCTGCGCAACTTGGGCGGTCCCGTAGCCCCGGAGAACTGGCGTGGTGCATTGCCTCTGACGTACCACGTCGGGCCGGGACCGGCGAAGGTGCGCCTCAAGGTGAGCTTCAATTGGACCATCACCACCGGCTACAACGTGATCGCCAGGATTCCCGGCAGCGACGATCCGGATGAATGGATCATCTACGGTAACCATCACGACGGATGGGCCAACGGCGCCATGGATCCCATCAGTGGAAACGCGGCGCTGATGGAAACCGCGCGAACCCTCGCCGAGATGGTGAAGCAGGGCTGGCAGCCGAAGCGAACGATCGTCTTCGCCAGTTGGGACGCCGAGGAGTGGGGTCTGATCGGTTCAACCGAGTGGGGCGAGAAGTACAGGGATGAAATCCGCGGGAAGACCGTCGCCTACTTCAACACGGACAGCAATCGCGCCGGCGTTCTGAGCTTCGCCGGATCACACACACTAGAGCGATTCCTCAACGAAGTCGCGCACTCGATCACCGACCCGAACTCGGGCCAAAGTCTTTGGACGGTGATGAAAGAGAAAGCCGTCAAACAGGCGGGCGACGACGATGCCAAGAAAAAGGAACTCGACTCGCGCCGCGATTTGCGCATCGGGGCGCTGGGCTCCGGGTCGGACTACACTGTTTTTCTCGATCACCTGACCGTCGCGTCGGTGAACACGGCATTCCGTGTGCCGGTTTTCGGCGTTTACCATTCCATCTATGACTCGTTCGACTGGTACCGTCGCTTCGGCGACCCGCAATTCTCCTACGGGCGCGCTCTCGCGCAGGTGCATGCCGTGGCCTTGTCGCGCATGGCCAACGCCGAAGTGCTGCCCTTCGAGTTCACCAATCTCGCGGACACCATTGGCGTGTATCTCGATGAATTGGATCGGCTATTGACCAACAAGCGCAGGAAGGACGCCTCGATTTCGCTCGACCTCAAGCCTCTGCGAGGCGGCCTCGACGCGCTCGGCAAGGCCGCCCAGGCCTACGAGAAAACCTTGGCGCAGGCGCTCGGCGGGGCCGGCCCGAGCGGCGATTTATCCAGAGCGAACGCCGCCCTCCGTCAGGTCGAACAGGCTATGCGCCTGGAGGGCGGCCTTCCCGGACAGCGCGAATGGTTCAAGCACGCCCTCTACGCCCCGGGCTTCTACACCGGATACGGCGTAAAGACAATTCCCGGCGTGCGCGAGGCGATCGAGCAAGACGACTGGACGACGGCAAAGGAACAGGTCGGTGTCGTACGGGGCGTCTTCGACAGGGTGGCGGCCCGAGTCCGCGACGCCGAGGCCGCCCTGCGCCAAGCCAGGTAGCTCGCCGATCGTGACCGCCAAGCGCTACGCCTGCCGCGTGCAACGCCCTTTGAGTATGGTCGAATGCTGATCACAGCGACTAAGCCTGCCTTTCTCGCCACGCGGCGAGGTGAAGTGCGTGAGAGGGCCGTCAGGACGAGCCGCGAGCCGGGCGGAGGAAAAAGGCGCGCGCAACATGGCCTTTAAGGTTTTTCACGAATCCCGAGTCACGAATCACGGCCTTTCCTCGAGTGCTTCGGCCGTCGGGTGGCGTGAAATGCAGGCCAGCCTCGGTCAGAGACCCATCGCATGAAGTACTGGCTCGGACTGGACGTCGGCACTGGGGGATCTCGCGCTCTCCTCGTTGACGAGAACGGCCGTGTCGCGGGCGGAGTCACCGAGCCGCACGATGAGATGCAGATGCCCAAGCCCCTCTGGGCCGAACAGCGCCCCGAGGACTGGTGGCGGGCCTCGCAGCAGGCGATCCGGGGCGTGTTGCGAGAAACCGAAGCCGCCGCTGACGATGTCGAGGCCATCGGCCTGTCCGGCCAAATGCACGGGCTCATCCTGCTGGACAAGAACCACGACGTTCTGCGTCCGGCGATCATCTGGTGCGATCAGCGCTGCCAGGATCAAGTCGACTGGATCAACTCAACCGCTGGGACAGACATGGTCCTCGAACAGACAGCCAACCCCGTTCTCACCGGGTTTACGGCGCCCAAACTCATCTGGGTCAGAGACCACGATCCGTCGAGCTACGAACGGGTCCGGCGCGTCCTGCTCCCAAAGGACTACATCCGTTTCCGCCTTACGGGCGAATTCGCCGGCGATGTCTCCGATGCCTCCGGCACAGCTTTGTTCGATGTCGTACAGCGGCGTTGGGCTGACCCGCTGATCGAGAAACTCGGGATCGACCGTTCCATTCTGCCCCGGGTTGTCGAGTCCCGGGAGGTAACAGGGACCGTCAGTAAAATCGTATCGGAGCATACCGGCTTACGTGCAGGGACCCCGGTTGTTGGAGGCGCTGGCGACCAGGCCGCAAGCGCCGTCGGCAACGGGATTGTCGAGACCGGGCTCGTCTCGGCAACGATAGGCACTTCAGGCGTCATCTTCTCCCATCTCGACAAGGTCGCCTACGACCCTGCCGGAAGAGTCCACACGTTTTGCCATGCCGTGCCTGGGAAATGGCACGTCATGGGGGTGACGCAAGGAGCCGGTCTGAGCTTGCAATGGTTCCGGAATCAACTTGGGCGGGACGCGGTTGTCGAAGCGGAACGCCGCGATGTCGATCCGTATGAGATTTTGGCCGAGGAGGCCGCGCAAGCCCCGGCTGGTTCGGAGGGGTTGTATTGGCTTCCTTATCTGATGGGCGAGCGCTCGCCGCACCTCGATGCACATGCGCGCGGCGGTTGGATCGGCTTGACGGCCAGGCACACGCGCTCCCACTTGATCCGTTCCGTGATCGAAGGTGTTTCCTACAGCTTGAAGGACTGCCTTGACATCGTGGCGTCGCTCGGCGCAGGCGTGAAGATCGTGCGTGCTTCCGGAGGCGGCGCCCGCAGTGAATTGTGGCGGCGGATTCTCGCGTCCGTCTTCGGCGTACCGATCGCGACGCTTGAAAGCCAGGAAGGGTCCGCCTACGGGGCTGCGCTGCTGGGCATGGTGGGGAGTGGACGGTTCGGATCCGTCTCGGAAGCCTGCCGCACAGCCATCCAGGAATGTGAGCGCATCGAACCGGACCTGGATTGGCGAAGCCGCTACGACGCGGACTATCCGATCTTCCAGAGGCTCTACCCTGCTCTGAAAGATCGCTTCCCCGAAATGTCCGGCTAGGGCCTGTTAACACTAACGTAGGGCCTCGACGATCAGAGCGAAGTGAAGG